>NZ_JABFDP010000080.1:0-1204 GCF_013179005.1 Bradyrhizobium denitrificans
TCTGTCGGCAACATCCTTCATCTTCGCCTGGAGCTTCTCGGCGCTGGCGCGGCTCTTCATCGCGACGTCGCGCATTCTCTCCGCCTGCTCGCTGAGTTGCACGTCCTTGGCGGCGCTAACGACGCGGATCGTCTCCTGAATCCCTTTCTCGTACTCGGCATAGGCGGCACGGACATCGGGGATCATCGCGCGCGCCTGGTCGTCCCTGGTCTTGGCAACCTCTTCAAGGCGCTCGGCGAATTGCTTGCGCTGCTCGTCGATCACCTTGAGGGTGGCCTCACGATTGTCTTGTCGCGGGTCGAGCGCCGCGCGGAATTCGGCGCGATTGAGCGCAATCACGCTCTGATTGGCTCGCGCCGCAACGAGAGCCCGGCTGGCGGCCGCCTTCATATTGGCGGCGCCTTCTGCGACGGTCTCCAATGCGCCAATCGCGACCCAGCTGATCGCTCCGGCTACAGCGGCCATCAACAAGACGATGGCAAGAATTTTGGTGAGCACGCGAAAGCGCGACAGGAAAGACATCGAACGACCTCGTCTGATACCTGATGACCGACGAGAACCGGTCTGGGCCCGAGCCGACCATGTCTCTCCCGCATCATCAGCGATTTGGAACGCTGCCAATCTGAGCGGCCAAACGGCGTAATTTGATTAATTTTTTCTCCCGTAAACTACGGAGACGATGGCGAAACGAACAGGCGCGGCCTTGTGGCCACGCCCTGTCTGTCGACGAACGGCGGGGATAAGCGCCGCGCTCAGGCGGCGCGGACCGTGCTCAGGAAGCGATCGACCTCAACCTTCAGCCGGTTGCTGTCGCCGGACAGCATCTGCGCTGCCGACAGCACCTGCGATGAGGCCGAGCCGGTCTCGCCGGCGCCACGTTGCACCTCGGAGATATTGGCCGAGACCTGCTGCGTGCCGATGGCCGCCTGCTGGATGTTGCGCGAGATCTCCTGCGTCGCGGCGCCCTGCTCCTCCACCGCGGCGGCGATCGCCGAGGAGATCTCCGAAAGCTTCTCGATGGTGCCGGAAATCTCGCGGATTGCGCCGACCGATTCCTGCGTCGCCGCCTGGATGCTGCCAATCTGCTGGCCGATCTCGCCGGTGGCCTTGGCGGTCTGCTCGGCCAAAGCCTTGACCTCGGAGGCGACCACCGCAAAGCCGCGGCCGGCCTCGCCGGCGCGCGCCGCCTCGATGGTGGCGTTGA
>NZ_JABFDP010000081.1:0-1047 GCF_013179005.1 Bradyrhizobium denitrificans
GCTACGCCTTCATGTTGGCCTTCACCGCTTCCGCGGTGATCGGCAGCGAGCGCAGCCGCGCACCGCAGGCGTTGTAGATGGCGTTGCCGAGCGCCGGCGCGACCACGGTCACCGCGGGCTCGCCGACGCCGGTCGCCTTCTCGCCATTGGCGATGACGGCGATCGCGACCTCCGGCACCTGGCTCATCCGCAGCGGCGTGTAGCTGTCGAAGTTGGTCTGCTCGATGCCGCCATCCTTCAACGTCGCCTTCTCGTACATCGCCAGCGACAATCCCCACAGCGCCGCGCCCTCGACCTGGGCGCGGATGTTGTCGGGATGCACCTGGGTGCCGACGTCGGTCGCCACGGTGAGCTTCTTCACCGTCACCGCGCCGTTGTCAGCCACCGCGACATGGGCGACGCAGGCCGTCCAGCTCGCGGACGCCCGCTCCTGCGACGACACGCAGGCGACGCCCATGCCCTCGCCCTTCGGCAGCTTCTTCGACCCGTAGCCGGACAGGCCCATCGCCGCCAGCAGCGTGTTGCGCAGCCGCTGCGCGCCGCCATCGTTCTTGCCCTTGCCGTCGAGCAGCGCGATACGGAACTGCGCCGGGTCCTGGCCGGACGCGGCGGCGATCTCGTCGATCATGCTCTCGACCGCCCAGAACGTCCAACCCGGCGCCACCGAGCGGAGCTGGCCGGACGGCGTCGCATTATGCGCGAGCTCGTTCTTGATCGCGCGCACATGGTGGTTGGGCACGGTGTAGAAGAAGTCGGCGCCGTTGACCGTGAACGAGTCGAGCGGGCCCTTCTTGTCGACCGACGGCGTCAGGAAGTCCGGGATGCCCCAGCGCGCCGTCGGCCAGGCCGAGACGACGTCGTGGCTCAGAGCAATGAGCTTGCCATTGCTGTCGAGCCCGGCCTTCACTTTCTGGTAGGTGAGCGGCCGCGAGTAGTCCATCGTCATGTCGTTCTCGCGGGAATAGATCACCTTGACCGGCTTGCCCACGGCCTTCGCCGCCTGCACCGCCGGCACCATCATGTCGGCATCGAGCCGGCGGCCGAAGC
>NZ_JABFDP010000082.1:0-888 GCF_013179005.1 Bradyrhizobium denitrificans
CTCAGCGACGCACGCTGCCAATAGCCGCGGGCGAGGCCCGCGCCGCCGATGAACAGTTCGCCGGTCACGCCGACCGGCGCGAGATTGAGATGGCCGTCCAGCACATACAACGTCGTATTGCCGATCGGACCACCGAGCATCGGCTGGGATTCGGCCGCATCGAGCCGGTGGCGCGCCGACCACACCGTGGTCTCGGTCGGCCCATACAGGTTCCAGACCTCGCGGCTCAGCGCCGTCAGCCGCCGCGCCAGGTCCGGCGCCAGCGCCTCGCCGCCGCTCAGCACACGGCCATCTCCGGGCAGCCAGTCCGTTGTCTCATCATGATCGAGCAGCATGCGCCAGCTCGATGGCGTCGCCTGGATCATGGTCACGCCATGCCGCGCCACCATCGCCTTCAGCACCGCGGGATCATGCGCGGCAGTGCGATCGGCCAGCACCACCTGTGCGCCATGCGTCAGCGGCAGCCACAGTTCCAGCACCGCGATGTCGAACGACAGCGAGGTCAATCCGAGCACGCGATCGTCACGCGCAATGCCGGGCTGCTCGGCCATGGTCGCCAGGAAGTTCGTCACCGCACCATGGCGCACCATCACGCCCTTCGGCAGCCCGGTCGAGCCCGACGTATAGATGACGTAGGCCAGGCTTTCTGGATGGATCTCGAGATCAAGATTGGCATCGTCGCCGTCGCCCGACTCCGTATCGAGCAGCCAGGCCTCGGCTCCGCTCGTCCTCAGCGCCGGCGCGAACCGATCCAGCAGCGCCGCCTGCGTCAGCAGCAGCTTGGCTCCGCTGTCGCCGAGCATGTGGGCCAGCCGCTCGGCCGGGTAGTCCGGATCGAGCGGCAGATAGGCTCCGCCGGCCTTGAGCACCGCGAGCAGCGCCACCATC
>NZ_JABFDP010000083.1:0-874 GCF_013179005.1 Bradyrhizobium denitrificans
CCGGGAATCCCACTTCATTGCAGACTCCTTCCAATATCTCAACGACATCGGTGCCGCGGAAAGTGAACCGCGGTGTCAGCGCTGGCGAGAATCGGGAGAAGATGTCGACGATCGTGAGCACCCGAAGCTTGCGTCCGGTTGCCAACTGATCGTGGACGAAGTCCATCGCCCAGGTCTCGTTCGATCGCGTTGCCGGCCTGCGATCGTCCCGCAGCTTGGCCTTGACCCGGCGCTTCGGCGTCTTGTTGCGTATTTGCAGGCCCAATTCGCGATAGACACGCCGCGTCTTGTTCTGCCCGTGGCGCCATCCTTCGCGACGAAGCACGACGTGAATGCGGCGATAACCGTAGCGGACGCGAACCTGACTGATCTCCCTGATCCGTTGTTCGAGGGCGGCCTGGTCGGAGCGACGGGATCTGTAGTGGTAGGTCGACCTGTCGAATTCGAGGGCGTCGCAGGCCCTGCGGATCGATACCTGCCACTCGCCACAGACCTCGTCGACGAGCTTGCGCTTCCGACCAGGCTTCACAGCTTTCGGCGGATCACGTCCTGCAGCATCTCCTTGTCGAGCGACAGATCAGCGACCAGCTTCCTCAGCTTGCCGTTCTCGTCCTCGAGCTGCTTCAGCCGCCGCATCTCGGTCGGCAGCAGCCCGTCATACTTCTTCTTCCAATTGAAATAAGTCGCCTGGCTGATCCCGGCCTTGCGGCAGATCTCGGCGACCGGCACGCCGTCATTGCCCTGCTTCAGAATGAACGCCTTCTGGGCGTCCGAAAACTTCGAGGCTTTCATCGTCTTCCGCTCCTCCCAGCCGAGGGGATTCGGCAGCGCAAGACTCTAGCCAAAAATGGTCCAGTTTTCCGGCCTCAGATCA
>NZ_JABFDP010000084.1:0-802 GCF_013179005.1 Bradyrhizobium denitrificans
TGATACGGCCGGCTGTGGATCGTTCGAATGCCGAGCTTCAGAAGCCAGACCGTCAGCGCGGTCCAGGGGTCTTCGAGAGTAAAGCCCCAGGGACCACCATTATCGACGAACATCGCATCCGGCAGTCCATAGCGGCGGAACGTCGTCTCCAGATGTCCTTTGACCGTAGAGCCGCGCTCGTTGTCACACGCCGCCAGGCACACGGAGAAGCGCGAGTGGTCGTCCAGCGCAGTCAGCGGGTGACAGGACACGCCGTTCTCCAGCGCACTGTGCCCCTTGAAGTCCATCTGCCACAGCTGATTGGGCGCATCCTTCTCGAAGCGCCTGTACGGCTGCCCCGGCGTGCCTGCAGGCTCGCTCACGCGATCGTAGCGGCGCAGGATGGTGTGCACGGTGGATATCGCCGGGACAGTTTGCCCGTCGCGCGCGAGACGACGTGCGAGCTTGCGCGCGCCCCAGGCCGGGTGAGCGTCGCGCAACGCGACGATCTGCTGCTCAGTCGCAGCCGCCGTGCGCTCCGGACTCCGATGCGGCCGCCGCGACCGGTCCGCCAGCGTCGTATCGCCGGCGTCATACCGCTGGATCCACTTGTAGCCGGTCTCGGCGCTGATGCCGAACTGACGGCACAGCTTCCGCCGGTTCACGCCCTCCTGCTTGGCAAGCATCACAAACTCTCGTCGCTGGTCCATGACAGACACCTCTCGCCACGGCATCGCTCGCCCCTTTGCTTGACGAATCGAGCCGATTTTGAGGTGTCAACCATGTCTCCGAACACCTGTCAGCCATGTCCCCGGGCTGAACA
>NZ_JABFDP010000085.1:0-792 GCF_013179005.1 Bradyrhizobium denitrificans
TGCAACTCGCCTGCCGCTTCCGCCGCGCCACATAGGTCGTGATCGCTCAAGGCAAAGCCCGCCGCCGCAGCAATCCGCTGCACCGGCATACCATCATCACCTTGCACGAACACCGTTCGCAGCGCCTCGTGCCGCGCCACGATCCGGTCCAGCGCCCGCACCAGAGCCCCGCGCTCCAGCCGCCCGATCAGCCGCAATCCGACCGCGATGTGATACGCCGTGCTCGTTCCCTCGAAACGAGACAAAAACCACAGCCGCTGCTGCGCAAACGATAATGCCAGCGCCCCCTCACGTCCCGCTGGCGTGATTGAGGGTAACCGGCTTCGATCGCCCTTAGCTTTCAAGCCGCCAGACCGCGCCAACTCAATCAATTCGAGTCGCTCGGCAACGCTCAGCTGTTCCAGGGTATTTGCGCTCTGATTCATCTCAGTGCTCGGTCATTCCGAAGAGCCACGGCCTAATTTTTTAAGCGCCAAAAGTTCCGCAACGTCGAATTGACTCAACTGACTATTTAGAATCAGCTCTGCTAACTGATGGAGCCTCTCATTCGAAAATACCGCAGCCAGCCTTATGCGAAGATCGAATTGTCGATCTATCCGCTCCACCAAGGCCACCGCCAGCAGCGAATGACCGCCGAGCGCGAAGAAATTGTCGTGGCGCCCGACGCGCGCCACGCCCAACAGCTCCTCCCATATACGAGCCAACTCTTCTTCGATCTTGCCCTGTGGCGGCTCGTAGGCCTGCACAGCAAACGCATCGCCCTCCGGCGCCGGCAGCGCCTTGCGGTCCAGC
>NZ_JABFDP010000086.1:0-756 GCF_013179005.1 Bradyrhizobium denitrificans
GATGCGGCGGAAATGCTTCAACTTGTTGAAGAAGCGTTCGATCAGATTGCGCTGTCGATAGAGAGCAGGATCGACCGAACGCTGAACCTTGCGGTCGCGGCAGGTTGGGATGTGAGCGCGCCCGCCACGGCTTTCGACCAGATCGATGAGGGCTCGGGCATCGTAACCGCGGTCGGCGACCAGATCGCGCCCCGGCTCGACCGCTTCGATGAGGGGCGGCGCCACGGTCTTGTCCGAGGACTGGCCCTGCGACAGCACAATATGGACCGGCATGCCGGCCTGATCGACGATGGCGTTTATCTTGGTGCTCAGTCCTCCACGAGAACGGCCGATGGCGTTATCCGGGCCCCCTTTTTACCACCGGCGGCGTGCTGGTGAGCGCGGATGATCGAGGAGTCGATTAACTGCAATGACTGTGGAGACTTCGCTGCCAAGGCCTCAAATATCTGCAGCCAGATGCCCTTCTTGGCCCATCGATTAAAGCGATTGTAGGCTGTTGTGTAAGGGCCATAGCGCTCAGGCAGATCGCGCCACGGCGTGCCAGTGCGCAAGACGAAGAAGATGCCGTTGAGCACCTTGCGGTCATCCGGCCGCGGCCGGCCGTTCTTCTTGCCCTCCGCTCCAGGCAACAGCGGCGCGATGATTGTCCACTCCGTGTCTGAAAGGTCGAAGCGAGCCATCGGGACCTCCTCTTTTGGGAAGCCTTGAATCACTCCGCCCCGTCACCCGCAAGGGGTTTGGGTACAGGACCTAGGC
>NZ_JABFDP010000087.1:0-653 GCF_013179005.1 Bradyrhizobium denitrificans
GTGACGCAGGTCGGCAACCAGACCTTCGGCATCGTGGTGGACTGCGTGTTCCACACCGAGGAAATCGTGGTCAAGCCGATGTCGACCAAGCTGCGGCACATCGACATGTTCTCGGGCAACACCATCCTGGGCGACGGCGCGGTCATCATGATCATCGACCCGAACGGCATCGCCAAGGCGCTCGGCGCCGCCGGCTCGGCCTCGCAGGCGGTCGCCGACGAGCATGCGGCGCATCATGCTGTTGGCGGCGAGCAGCTCACCTCGCTCCTGGTGTTCCGCGCCGGCACGGCGCAGCCCAAGGCGGTGCCGCTGGCGCTCGTCACGCGGCTGGAGGAGATCGCGGCCGACAAGATCGAGATCTCCAATGGCCGCTACATGGTGCAGTACCGCGATCAGCTGATGCCGCTGGTGCAGATGGAAGGCGTCTCGGTGCAGACCACGGGCTCGCAGCCGATCCTGGTGTTCGCCGACGAGACTCGCGCGATGGGCCTCGTCGTCGACGAGATCATCGACATCGTGGAAGAGCGACTCCACATCCAGGTCTCCGGCGCCAAGGACGGCATCCTCGGCTCGGCCGTGATCAAGGGCCAGGCGACCGAAGTCATCGACGTCGGCCACTTCCTGCCGATGGCCTTCGCCGACTGGTTCATCCG
>NZ_JABFDP010000088.1:0-626 GCF_013179005.1 Bradyrhizobium denitrificans
CTCGCCCACGGCGTCCTCGATTTGGCATGTCTGACCGAAGGCCGTCGTCGCTTTGCTCCGCCTCGCTCTTATCCCCGCAACATCCGGCCACGACTTTCTTCCCCTGGCCGCTGCGCGTCCATTCCTCGCGGAAATCAAGAAAGTCGTGGCTTGGCTGCCCTCTACTGCGTGCCGGCCCCTGCGGGGTGCGGGTCGATCGCCTCCGGTCTGTAGCCAGCCATCGAGGCTGCGGTGGGCGCGGCCCGGAAAACTGAAAAGGACACGACAATGGCAACCATCGGCACCTTCACTTCGAACGGCAACGGCTTCACCGGCACCGTCCGCACGCTCGCTCTCAACGCCAAGGCCAAGCTGGTCCGCGTCGAGACCCCCTCCGAAAAGGGTCCGCACTTCCGCATCTTCGCCGGCAATGTCGAGCTGGGCGCGGCCTGGCAGAAGACCGCCAAGGACACCGAGCGGGACTATCTCTCGGTCAAGCTGGACGACCCGAGCTTCCCGGCCCCGATCTACGCCACCCTGATCGAGGTGGAAGGCCAGGAGGGCCTCCAGCTCATCTGGTCCCGACCGAACCGGGACTAAGGGGCCTCCACGGCAACGGTCCCGCCGAAAGGCGGGGCCGTTTCTGC
>NZ_JABFDP010000089.1:0-609 GCF_013179005.1 Bradyrhizobium denitrificans
AAGGACCCGCTCACCCACATGGTGCGCAACTCCGCCGATCACGGCCTGGAAACGATGGCGGAGCGCGCCGCGAGCGGCAAGGCCGAGCAGGGCACGATCCGTCTCTCCGCCTATCATGAAGGCGGCCACATCATCATCTGCATCGCCGACAATGGCCGCGGCCTC
The DNA here is from genome assembly GCF_013179005.1 of Bradyrhizobium denitrificans. Taxonomy (NCBI): domain Bacteria; kingdom Pseudomonadati; phylum Pseudomonadota; class Alphaproteobacteria; order Hyphomicrobiales; family Nitrobacteraceae; genus Bradyrhizobium; species Bradyrhizobium denitrificans. Next base: position 166 of record NZ_JABFDP010000089.1, read on the forward strand.
AACACCGAGCGCATCAAGACCAAGGCGGTCGCGAACGGTCTCGTCACCGAGGCCGAGCTCGAGAAGATGACGGAAGCGCAGATCCACAAATTCATCTTCGAGCCGGGCTTCTCGACGGCCGCCGCCGTCACCTCGGTCTCGGGCCGCGGCGTCGGCATGGATGTGGTGCGCACCAATATCGATCAGATCGGCGGCACCATCGATATCAAATCGGTGGCCGGCGAGGGCACCNTCGGTGGTCGAGCTGGTGCGCGCGCGCGCCAATTCCGAGCATCGCATCGAGCGCATCAAGGACACCGCCGTCCTGCGCCTGCGCAACAAGCTCTTGCCGCTGATGCATCTGAAGAAGCTCCTGAAGATCGATGACGGCTCGTCGTCCGATCCGGAGAACGGCTTCATTGTAGTGACGCAGGTCGGCAACCAGACCTTCGGCATCGTGGTGGA
>NZ_JABFDP010000009.1:0-253588 GCF_013179005.1 Bradyrhizobium denitrificans
ACTCTAGCCAAAAATGGTCCAGTTTTCCGGCCTCAGATCACGAGGTCTCATTGTGGATGCAGTCCTCTAACATCAGCCATACTCTCATCGCGCGCTGTCGCCACCGGTCGAGCCCACATCGGGTGTCGAGAAGACTGTCGAGGGGCCGCAAAGGGGCGCGGATCCGCGATCTCGCGGCCGGCATGCCCGAGTTTTGCTGTCGAACGACCCTCGCTCGAAGCCGCGAGGGGGCAGGGAATGCCGGGTGAAGGCCTCACCTATGGCCCGCCTGCGAACAAGATGCAGGCGGCAGTGACCACAGGTGGTGCCGATCAACCTGCATTCCCTGCGCGACGGTGTTAACGGCTGCTTCGCGCGCTCCCTGGTGCTCCGGGCGTTCTGGCCACCATGCGCACATGTGCTCCGTACGCACTGCGCGGGGATATCAGCATCGGGATATCAGGACCACGCGACTTGACCGTGCGCCGCGCGATTGTTCGTCCGCATGGTCACCATGCTGCAACCCGCCGCGCCCGCCACATCCCACACTCAACGCTCGTGACGATCGCGATGCGTCCCTCTGCCGAGGCGAGACGCAGCCAGTCAAACCGAATTTCGAAAAAAAGGAAATGGAGGAATTTTTTCGCGAGCGAGTGGACAGGCCAAATCGACTTGAGGGAGTCAGTGATTTTAGTCTCTGCGCGCAGGCGCTTTCGGTCGGCCAGCGGGCTGGGAGGGCGCGCTTCCGATCCGTCATTGGAGCTGATTTGCCCGACAAGCAGTCTCGCCGCCGATCGCGCAGGGGGCGCGGTTGATGGTGCTGCGCACGAGGCAAGACCCGCGACGCTCCTGACATGTCGGGTGGCGCTTCCCCATGTGAGTACAGAACAGAACGTCATTATTGATCCAGCTCGGTCTTGGGCAAGAGCCAGAGCTGCGCTGCTGCAGTTGCGCCGGCATGTCCGCGAATAGTTCACATGAACGCCACATAAAGATCCTGTTTCAGCAAAGTTGGTGCCGAAGTCTCGACTGTCCCGCAATTCTGTGTGTCGATTTCGCGTGATGCGCGTCGGTGACACACAAGAGAAAAATGCATGATGAGTGTTTCTGTTTGTTGATGTTCGTGTTCAGAGATGTCACTTGGGTCATGGGATAGGCGGTACGTTTCGCGCCCATCAGGACTGACAGCGTGACGTGTGAAAAGCGTTTGGAGTATCGCGCGGACATTGATTATCTCCGCGCACTGGCCGTCGTGGCGGTCATTGGTTTTCACTACGACTTGCCAGGGTTCGGTGGCGGGTTCGTCGGCGTCGATGTCTTCTTCGTCATCTCAGGCTATGTCATTGCCCGGCTGATATGGTCCGAGATCGGTGCGGGATCATTCTTCTTCGTGCGCTTCTATGAGCGAAGGGCGCGGCGCCTGCTTCCGGCGCTCTATCTGATGATCCTGTCGACCGGTGTGGCGGCCTGGTTCGTGGCTCCGCCAGACGATTACCGGATGTTTTTCGGCAGCGCCGTCTCCGCTCTGCTGTTTTCGTCCAACATCTTCTTCTGGCTGCACACCGGCTATTTCGATCTTCCGACCGTCGGCAAGGTTTTCATCCACACCTGGTCCTTGTCTGTCGAAGAGCAGTTCTACTTCCTGTTCCCGGTGGTGACCTGGCTCTGGAGCAGGCGGTTTGCAGATCCGACGTCGCGGCGATCACTCGGGCTGGTCGTCGCCGGCACGGTGGCGTTGTGCGTTCTGAACGAGCTCTGGATCAAGCAATCGGCGTCCGCGGCGTTCTACGTCGCGCCATTGCGGGCCTGGGAGTTCCTGGTCGGAAGCATCGTCTTTCTGGGACATCGGTGGTCGCCGGTCAGGCGGCCGACGCGGCTTCTGCTTGCCTCGCTGGGCTTTGCGTTCATGCTGCTTCCCGTGGTCGCGTTCCGGCCGGAGACGCGCTTTCCAGGGTTCAGCGCGCTGATCCCTTGTCTGGGCGCCGCGCTCTATATTATCGCCTTCAACCAGGAGCAGGGCAGGCCGTCGCTGCCATTTGGCACGTTTGGAGCGTCGCTCGGCCGATTGTCCTACTCGCTTTATCTCTGGCATTGGCCGGTGTTCGTGCTTGGCAGGGCTGCACTCTCGCTGGAGACCGCCGGTTTGGCCTCCACGACGGCGGCGCTGCTGCTGTTGACGATGCTGCTCGCTTCGCTCTCTCATGTCCTGATCGAGCGTCCTGCGCGGGACCGGATCGAATGGCGTGGAGTGCCTGGCGCGCGGCTCATCGCCTGCGCCGCCGTCCTGCTGATTGCGATCGGGGCTCACGGCTATTCGAACGGCGGTTATGCCCAGCGCTTTCCGCAGTCGCAGGCCCGCATGCTCCGCTACAATGGCCAGACGGTCGAGCCATTCTACCGGGCGCACAGCTGCTTCCTGCAGCCCGATGAGCCGCTCTCAGCCTTCGACATGAAGGACTGCCTGAGGCCGGTGGCCAACAAGCGCAACGTTCTGCTCGCAGGAGACAGTGCCGCTGCACACTATGACTGGGGCTTGCGCAGCTATTTTCCGTCGGAGTCCGTTCATCTGCTGCAGCTGACGGTGGCTGCCTGCGCTCCCTTTGTCGAGTTGAAGCAGGAAACCGCGAAGAGCTGCAATCAGGCCAATCGGCTGCTGCGTGCGCAGATCAAGGCGCGGCGGTTCTCAGGCATCATTCTGTCCGGAAACTGGCGCTTCTATTCCGAGTTCTACGATCGACCTGGCGCACCGCGCTTCCACGACTATCTGCGGTCGCTGCTCGCAGCGGCCGAAGAGGTCGGCATTCCGGTGCTGCTGCTGGGGCCGTCCGTCGAATTTCCGGCACCACTGGCGACGACCCTGTTCAACTATGAGCAAAGTCATCTGCCGGTCGGCAAGTCGTTCATGCCGATCGAAGGCGCGTTCAAGGCGGATGACCGCATGAGGGAGATCGCGCGTTCATACCCGTCGGTTCAGTATGTTTCGATCCTGCAGGCGATATGCCGCGGCAGGCAATGCCCGCTGATGGCCGACCCGGAGACGCCGATCACATGGGACATCGTCCATCTGACGCCGGAAGGCTCCCGCTTCGTCGTTGCCCAGCTCAAGCCGCAACTGGAGGCATTCTTGGGCAGGCTGCAGACCGTGCGCTCGCCGGACATGGAGGAGCTGATGGCGGGCGATAGCGTGCCGCGGCCAAGCCTTGTTCCCTCCCAGGTGCAATGATCCGCGGGGTTTGAGCGCCCTGTCGCGCCGGAGCGCGCTCAGCGGCGTTTCCAGCCGGTCGGTCTGCGAGCGATCGTGTGGCATGGCGGAGCCGGGCGTCGTGAACCTTCCTGCGGCGCGTGCGTTCCCTGTCGCTGCCTTCGCGGGGCCGCGAAAATGCTGCAACCACCGCTTTTGATACCGTTCAGGACGACAGACATGCATGTGATGATCAAGGCGCTGACAATTGTTGCGGCGGTCGCGAGCTGCAGCGCGCGCGTCGGCGCCGAGCCAGTGCGCTGGACAGTCTACCGGATTCCGGAGACCGGCACCTCGGTGGATATTCCCACCTCGATCTTCAGCGAGATGGCGGGCCGCCCGGACGGATACGGCCAGCGATTTCAAACCGCCGATGGCCGTGCCAGCCTGACCGTCCAGTCGGCGGCCCGCGACGGGCGCGAAACGCCGGCCGAGTTCCTTGCCAAGAAGAATCCGCCGTCGAGCATCCAGTACAAGCGGATCACGCCGCGGTTCTTCGCTGTCTCCAGCACCAAGGGCGACTATGTCTGGTACAACAGGTGCAATTTCACGGCCGCCCATGTGCATTGCGTCCTGATCAATTACCCCCAGGCCTGGGAGCGCGCCTGGGACGGTCTCGTCACCCGCATCAGCCTGTCGTTGAACCGCGGTTAGGGGCGGCCGACGGCCGCCGCTAGGCTGAAGAGCGGGGCAGGCCGGCTCTCGCGACCGAAACCGGCCAGGCGGGTTTGGCCGAAACCGGATCGGCGGAGCCCGTCGGTGGTTTGATCCAGCTCAATGCCGCGCGGAGACCTGTCTGCGTAGGTTTTGCGGATCGATTGTCATTCGCAAGCGGACTCGCGGCAATGGGCGTCATGCCATTCACCGTCAGGGCGGAAAGCGCCAATGCCGTCGCGACGCTGCGCTGTCGCAGCGCGCAAGACGCGCTGTTGACGGCCCATGTCTATCTGCGCCTCGGTGCCGCGCTGGTCAGCATCCGCACCCCGAGCGGCGAGATCATGAGCGCCGACAAGCTTGATGCGCTTGTGAACCGAGAGCGCGCCCGGGCCTCGCTGGCGGATTGATCGGCGGCGGGGCGCGCAAGCCGGCGGGGGTCACCGCGGCAGGACACCAGACCGGCGTCTCAGGACGCTTCGCCCTCAATGCCGCGATCCTGCGGCGACGGTTGCCTGCACGAGCGCTCGATGTAGGGGCCGTAAAGGACGTCCTGCCGACGCTGGTAGATGGTGACGCTGGTGGCGGTGGCGATGCAACAAATTGCGGTCAAAACAGCCAATTCAAACATGCGACGACTCCATGCCCCGAGGTGGCGGATGGAGCCGAAAACGTCAAATGGAAGCCGCCGTTAAGCTGAAGAGGCAAGCTTAACGCGCCGGCCGTCGGGTGCCGCCGGTCATTCCACGTCGCTCTGGCTGGCGGAGGCGAGCTCGGGAAACATGGCCTGGCAGCTCAAACAATAGGACTCGAAAATGAAATTCATCAATGCCGACATGGGTCGCTCCCCTTGGACGATCTCATCGGGGTCAGTGTGCCGGAGCTCTGTTTCAGGACGTTTTCGTGGGGCCGGGAAATTGGTTTCGCCCGCGCGACACTTGCCAACCCGGGCCCGCGGGGGCGTCCATCGCATCCCCGGAGCCCGCACCCACGGCGGGCCGCGCTCAATGGGGGAAGCCTTGTACTGGCTGGCCGCCGAAGCCCGGCGAAAAGTCATGCCGACGATCCTACCATGGTAGGGCACCAACTGATCGGACTGCGTGATTGTCGCCGGGCGTAGATGGCGTTTCGATTGGAAGATCGGCTGCTCATATCTCCACAGCCATTGTCCCCAGCTGTCACTGTAGTTGGTGAGATTTGGCTTGCGCGCGGCTAGGTTAAAGCTCAGATTTGCGCGAGCTGATCGCATCAGTGCAGCGGAGCTATTGGCTTTTCTGTCGAAATGAATTTGCTGAGCGGTCCGCATGGGGCGCGGAAAATTGATCGATTGGAGCGCGTGCGGGGCCTGGCTGCGTTACGGGACGGTTATCAGATGATGCCACGACGGTTTGTGGCTATTGATAGCCTACGTGGCATTTGCGCGATCATCGTCGCCGTCTACCATTTCAGCTCGAATTCGATTCTGGCCGCGCTTCCCTTCATCAAGAACGGATTTCTATTCGTTGATTTCTTTTTTGTGCTGAGCGGATTCGTAATCGCCTCAAGCTATGGCGACAAGCTGCGGACAGGTTTCCCAATTCCGCAGTTCATGTTTCTGCGGTTGGGACGGCTGTATCCGCTGCATCTATTCGTCATTTGCCTCTACCTTCCGATCGCGGCGATGGGCGGCTATTCCTGGTCTGGCTTGTGGATCACGGCGGCATTGCTGCAAGCATTCTCGGACGGCAATCTGGGAAACTGGAATCCGCCGAGCTGGAGTATCTCGGCCGAGGTCTGGACCTATCTGGTGTTCGCTTTCGCATGCCGAATCCCGGGTCGTCTGTTCTACTACGTTCTGGCGGCGCCGATCGTGGTCGCGCCTCCGGTGCTTCTGGTGGTCAGCGACAGATATTTGGACGTCTGCTTCGAGGGCGCCTTGCTGCGCAGCCTCTTTGGTTTCTCGATGGGGGCCTTGGCGTTCGCGTTTTGGCGTCGCCGCGACCGATCCGTGATGTCGTCGAGAGCGTCGACGCTGACCGAACTCGCCGTCGTTGCCGCCTCACTCCTGATCGTCGCTGTGGCGGGAGCCGGGCCGCTGTCTTTTCTTTGCCCGCCGGTCTTTGTGGTCACCATCTTGGTTTTCGCCAGCGAAAGCGGTTTGATCAGTGCTGCATTGAAGCACCGCAGCATCGTGATGGTGGGGGCACTGTCCTATTCGATCTACATGACGCATCTATTTGTTCAGGCGAGACTGTTGAACGTGATCGGCTTTCTCGGCAGGCATGTGTGGTTGCCGATTTCAAAGGAAGCCGGGGGCGCTCAGAGCATTTCGAGCCAGATCCCTTTGGCCGCCGATTCCACGGTCATCCTGATGATCGCGATCGTGATCGGGGTTGCCTATCTCACGTTCAAATTGATCGAAGAACCGTTTCGTCGATGGTCTCGGTCCTTCGTCGCTTCCAATCCCGCAAAGGCCGTTGGTGACGCGAGATAGCGGCCGTCTTCAGCTGAGTTGACTGGATAATCCCGCAACTGTCCGGCGGTGTCGAGCACGACGAAACATCGCGCAAGCCGGCGTTCCGAACAGAACATCTTCGAACAAGGAGATGAGATCATGACGCGTTTTCGTAGAAGCCCATCATGATCTCGCGTGCCGGCCGGGGTCGCCCGGCCTCTTTTTTACAGCTGCTCAGCTGCCTTCGCCCGCTGTCGCGACTCTCACCGGCATCAACAGTCCGATCACGCCATCGAGTTTTGCGCCGACGAAACGTGATGAACGGATCCCGAGGCCGTCAACGGCTGGTGTGGCGATGGCCGAAAGCAATAAGCAAGCCATGACACTGATCGGCATGCCGATCAGTGCTGTGCCAAGATAGCCAACCGACGAGAGGTGAATGATGAGCCAGGCGCCAAGGCTGCAGAGCAGCGGTATGTGCATGAGGTAGAGCGTGAAGCTGATGCGGCCCAGAAACTGCGCGTACCCGGATTGGAAGGGGCGCTGCAGGACAGGGGAGTGAAGCAGGGCAAACACGATCAGGACGGCACCGGCCGAATGCCAATAGCGAACGCTGTCGGCGCCGAAGATCACCGGCAGCGGCCAATGCCAAGGCAAGGACACGCCAGGCCCCGCGGCCGGCAGAGAGCAGATGTAGCAACCAATGAGGAATGTCGCGACCGACAGTGATGGGCGTGCGCTCAAGGGCTGCACCTGCCCGACATCACGAAGCAGAGCGCCGATTGCGAAAAGCGGCAGATAGTCGTTCCAGTAATAGAGGGACATCACGAGATAGAGGGCCAGTCTCAGAACGCCCCAACGGCGGAACAGTCCGATGGCCAGAATGTAGAACGAGCCGAGCAGCTCGGGATGCATGGTCCAGAGGTTCGGGTTATAGGCGTTGGACCCGTTGAGAAAGGTTCCGGCCAAAGCCTCGTAAGCCATGGTCCGCCACGATGGCGCGAACTGATACCATAGGCCTAACCATCCGCCCGAGATCTGCGCGGCCTCAGTGTTGCGGAGCAAGCCGAAACCCAGCAGCAGATACGCGAAGCTGGAACTGAGCAGGATTGGAAGCGCTAGGCGAATATAGCGACGCACGATCTGCGCGGGGAAACTCAGGGACGTCTGCCGGGCAAAGTCGGCCATCACGAAACCGCTCAACACGAAGAATATGCAAACCGCCGAGTTGCCGTTCCAAAGGAAACCGAAAGGCGATTTTCCAATCGCGACCGCCAGACCAGCCAGTCGTCCGGTGAAGCTTGGATTCAAGGTGATGATCGGCTCTACGAACACGAGGAGGGAATGACCAAGCAGCACAACCAGTGCTGCCACCCCTCTTAGGCCGTCAAGATAGTCGACCCGGCGGGCCCCAGAAAACGCATCGTTCAACTGATATTCCCCATAAAGTGCAGACGTTAGCAAGGCTACCTAAGGTTGGCAAGTGGGGCAGCTATGCAACTCCGGCGCAATGACTTTCGGAGGAACGTATTTTCCGCGACTGTTACCTACCGATCACGATGACCGAGCGGGCTTGTTCGACAGGCGGGCACATGATCGCGATGGCGCGCAACGCGCGACAGCCGATGATATGGAAGAGGTGACCGGGCAGAATTGGACGGATAACGAGCGCTCGCTCACTATGCTCCCTGGCACAACGTTCCATGCTGTCGCTGAACGGCGGGGAGGGAAGGCAGATCGACCTGACGCTGCCGGTCAATGCAGAGGCCATTTATATCTTGGACGTGAAAGCCCGGTGCGTTGAGCGCACCGGGCCAATCACGTCGTCGCAAGAGACGACTAGTGCACCCGTACGGTCCCGTCCGCGTTGTAGTCACTCTTGTTGCTGTAGCCGGAATCGCGGTGATTTTTCGAATGGAGGGCGGCGTTGCTGCCGCTTACGCCCGCAGTTCCGCTATCAACCCGCACGGTTCCATTTGCGTTGTAGTCACTTTTCGGATTGTAGCCGGAATCGCGATGCGTTTTTGCATGAAGGGCAGCGTTGCTGCCGCTCAGGCCCGGAGTTCCGGGATTGACCTGCATGTTTCCATATTGGTCGCGATCACCTTTGCTCGACCCAACCTGCTGAACCGCACCGGCTTTTGCATGATGAGTACGATGTCCGGCGAAGGCCGCAGAGGTAGAGACAGCGAGGATAACAAGACCGACAGCAATACTTCTAGCCATGGTCAACTCCTAATCGTTGAAGGATCGTCTACCCCATCGGTGTTAGACTGCCACGCAAATTGCTGAGTGTCTTTGATGCAACTCAAGAGTTCAGGGCGAGTGCGGCGTCGCAATCGTTGCCGTTCCGGGTTTATTGTCCAGCTGCGTGTTCCAGCCGCGTGATGCTCATCAGAGGCGTAAGCGAAATGGTTCGAGAGGTGTCCCCGGCGGCTCAGTCGTGATCAACATGGACGGGCGGAGCTCCGGTTGAACTAATCCGCTTCGAATTGCGAACGATGGGCATCGGGGCAACGCGCCCACCACGAATGCAGTCTTCCCGAAGACGCGCCTTGCGGAACCTGCGGATCGGCGCAGGTCTTGAGCACGTACAAATCCGAGAGACCACAGTGCGCCGCACATTCGCAATTGCTGATGATGTCTGGACGGCGAATCTCAAGTGGCCTGCGCTTCGGCGGACAGTTGCAGTTAAGAAATCGGGAGATGTCTAAACGCCGATCTCACGTGTACGCACCAACTTGCCGGCGTGGCCGTACGGCTCGATCAGAGGGCGCACACAGGCTGTGATGATCCTCGAGGATCGACATGCGGAGCAGCGCAAGGAGTCTCGCATCCTCGATCGGCTCATACGTTACGATGAACCGGGCACGCGCGAGGTCTTCACGAACGATGCAATCGAGGCGGCGACGACATCGCTGGTCCATGGTCCGACCTCGTCGAGATCCTGGTCACCGGCCCGTCACCGGAGCGCGTCAAAACCGCGCGGGATCTGGCCGCTGGTGTGATTTCGACGGCTCAAGCGCCCAATGTGGCCCACCAAAACAGGCGTCCGAATAACCTCAGCGGAGGAAAAAGCCGTTGGCGATCCCAGCAGGACTCGAACCTGCAACCCGCGGAGTAGAAATCCGCTACTCTATCCAGTTGAGCTATGGGACCGTGGTCACGGGGTGAAAGCCGCGGGCGAGGGGCCCGGCCGGCTGGTCATCCATAGCATGGTCATATGAAAAATTGTCGGTTTCGCCAAGCCCGGCCGAACCGGAACCGGGGACCGGGCGACCAAGCGGAGGCGGAGGAGGGGCAAGAGCGCCCCGATCGCGGGTCGGCAGCGCCGGATGAACGGCCGCCGCGGCCCTTGGCCGTATGCTGTGTCCGGTGAACATGCCCTGTGAATTGCCGCTGATTCCAAGACTGGCCCGCTGCGCGCCGCAGCGGAGGGGCCCTGGCAGCCGGCCGCGAGTCCTGCGCATGCAACCTCTGCCATCAGCCCGTCACCATTTCGCGTCCATTCTCGCCACGAATCGGCCAAACACGGGCATCGTCTCATGTGCCCCGTAGAGCCGCCCCAAGGAGTTGTCCCATGATCGGTCTGGTTCGCGCCGCTGCCGTCTGCGCCATTATGGCGCTCGGCCTCGTGTCCGCCGGTTCTGCCGCTGTTGCCGCCGACAAGGCGTTCAAGCGCGACGATCTGGCGGACGCCGCCATCAAGCTCGAGGCCCAGATCAAGAGCGAGGCAGGGGCGGTGAATAAGCCTTTGGCGACCTTGCGCACCGATGCCGACGCGGCGCTGCGCCGCAACGACCTGCGCACCGGCCTGCAGATCCTCGGGCAGATCGCGACCGCGGCGCCGGAGGATTCCGGCAACTGGCTGCGGCTCGCCCGGACGGTGCTGAACCAGATCAAGCCGATCAATTCCTCGGAGCAGACCTTCCTGCTGGAGCGCGCCTCGACGGCGGCCTATATCGCGTATCAGCGCGCCGGCAATTCCGGCGAGGAGGCCGATGCGCTCGCCGTGCTCGGCAAGACCATGGCCGAACGCAAGCTGTGGCGGCCGGCGCTCGATACGCTCAGGATGTCGCTGGAACTGCGCGAGGTCGCCGATGTCCGCGGGCAGTATGAGCGGATGCGCGACGAGCACGGCTTCAGGCTGCTCGACTACACCGTCGACTCGGACTCGGCGAGCCCGCGCGCCTGCTTCCAGTTCTCCGAGGATCTCGCCAAGCGCACCGACTTCTCGCCCTTCGTGGCGCAGGCCGGCAATGACAAGCCGGCGCTGACGTCGGAGGACAAGCAGCTCTGCGTCGAGGGCCTCAAGCACGGCGAGCGCTACAACATCAATCTGCGCGCCGGGCTGCCGTCCGGCGTCAAGGAGAGCCTGCCGAAATCGGCCGAGTTCAACATCTATGTCCGCGACCGCAAGCCGTTCGTGCGCTTCACCGGCAAGGCCTATGTGCTGCCGCGCACCGGGCAGAAGGGCATTCCGCTGGTCAGCGTCAACACCCCCGCGGTCACTGTCAACGTGTTCCGGATCGGCGACCGCAACCTGATCAACACGGTCATCGATAGCGACTTCCAGCGTCCGCTATCGAGCTACCAGCTGACAGACCTCGGCAATGAGCGCGGCATGAAGGTGTGGAGCGGCGAGCTCGCGACCGCGATGACCCTGAACCAGGACGTGACGACCGCCTTCCCGGTCGACCAGGCGATCAGCGACATGCAGCCCGGCGTCTATGTGATGACCGCCGCGCCCAAGGGCCCGACCAGCGGCGGCAGCGACGAGGACAGCGGCCAGCTCGCGACGCAATGGTTCATCGTCTCCGATCTCGGCGTCGCTGCGTTCTCCGGCAATGACGGCATCCACGTGTTCGTGAATTCGCTGGCGTCGACCGATCCGGTGGCGCGCGCCGAGGTGCGGCTGGTGGCGCGCAACAACGAGATCCTGGCGACGCGCAAGACCGACGAGGCCGGCCATGTGCTGTTCGAGGCCGGGCTGTCGCGCGGCGAGGGCGGGCTGTCGCCGGCGATGCTGACGGTGTCCGGCGAGAAGACCGACTACGCCTTCCTCAGCCTGAAAACGTCCGCCTTCGACCTGTCCGATCGCGGCGTCGCCGGACGCGCGTCGCCGGCCGGGCCGGATGCCTTCGTGTATTCCGAGCGCGGCGTCTACCGCTCCAACGAGACGGTCTATCTCACCGCGCTGCTGCGCGACGGCAAGGGCAACGCCATGACCGGCACGCCGCTGACGCTGGTCGTCGAGCGTCCCGATGGCGTCGAGTTCCGCCGCGCTGTGGTGCCGGACCAGGGGGCCGGCGGTCGGTCGTTGAGCGTGGCGCTGAACGCGGCGGTGCCGACCGGGACCTATCGCGTGCGCGCCTTCACCGACCCCAAGGGGGCGGCGGTCGGCGAGACCACCTTCATGGTCGAGGACTACGTCCCGGAGCGGCTGGAATTCGACCTGTCGTCCAAGGACAAGCAGATCAAGGCTGACGCGCCGGTGGAGGTGAAGGTCGACGGCCATTTCCTGTACGGCGCGCCGGCGTCCGGCCTGCAGCTCGAGGGCGACCTGCTGGTCACCACCGCCTCGGAGCGGCCGGGCTTTGCGGGCTATCAGTTCGGCGTCGCCGACGAGGAGAGCGCCTCTAACGAGCGAACGCCGATCGAGGGGCTGCCCGAGACCGATGACAAGGGCATGGCGACCTTCCCGGTCAGCCTCGCCAAGCCGCCATCCTCAAGCCGGCCGCAGGAGGCGCAGATCTTCGTGCGCATGGCCGAGACCGGCGGCCGCGCTGTCGAGCGCAAGCTGGTGCTGCCGGTGGCGCCCAAGGCGGCGCAGATCGGCATCAAGCCGTCCTTCTCGGGAAAAAGCGTCGGCGAGGGCGAGAAGGCCGAGTTCGACGTCGTGTTCGTGTCACCGGAGGGCAAGACGCTGGCGCGCAACGGCCTGCGCTATGAGCTGCTGAAGATCGAGTCGCGCTATCAATGGTACCGGCAGAATTCCTATTGGGAGTATGAGCCGGTGAAGTCGACGCGCCGCGTCGGCGATGGCGACCTCACGATATCAGCCAACAAACCGGCGCGGCTGAGCTTTCAGCCTGAGGCCGGGCGCTACCGGCTCGACGTCAAATCGGCCGATGCCGATGGACCGGTGACCTCGCTGCAGTTCGATGTCGGCTGGTACACCGACGGCAGCGCCGACACGCCGGAGCTCCTGGAGACCTCGCTCGACAAGCCGCAATACCAGTCGGGTGACACGATGGTGGTGACGGTCAATGCGCGCACCGCCGGCAAGCTGACGGTCAACGTGCTCGGCGACCGGCTGCTGACGACGCAGACCGCCGAGGTCAAGGAAGGCACCAACCAGGTCAGGCTCAGCGTGGGCAAGGACTGGGGCACCGGCGCCTATGTCGTGACGACGCTGCGCCGTCCGCTCGATGCCGCCGCGCAGCGCATGCCGGGCCGCGCGCTCGGCGTGGCCTGGTTCGGCATCGACAAGTCCGTGCGCACGCTCAATGTCGCGTTGACGCCGCCGGCGCTGGTGCGGCCGGGCTCCAGCTTGAAGATCCCGGTCAAGATCGGCGGGCTCAATCCCGGCGAGGACGCCAAGATCGTGATCGCGGCGGTCGATGTCGGCATTCTCAACCTCACCAACTACAAGCCGCCGGCGCCGGACGATTATTATCTCGGCCAGCGCCAGCTCTCGGCCGAGATCCGCGATCTCTATGGCCAGCTGATCGACGGCATGCAGGGCACGCGCGGCCAGATCCGCTCCGGCGGTGATGGCGGCGGCGCCGAGCTGCAGGGCTCGCCGCCGACGCAGAAGCCGCTGGCGCTGTATTCGGGCATCGTCACCGTCGGGCCCGACGGCGCCGCGGAGGTCGCTTTCGACATTCCGGAGTTCGCCGGCACCGCGCGGGTGATGGCGGTGGCGTGGAGCGCGACCAAGCTCGGCCGCGCGACCGTCGACGTCACCGTGCGCGACCCCGTGGTGCTGACCGCGACCTTGCCGCGTTTCTTGCTGAGCGGCGACCGCGGCACGCTGTCCTTCGACGTCGACAATGTCGAGGGCGCGCCCGGCGACTACGTCGTGGCCGTCAAGGCGAGCGGCCCGGTCAAGGTGTCCGGCAACGCCAATGTGACGCTCAAGCTCGCGGCCAGGCAGCGGGCCTCGTCCACCCTGCCGCTGGATGCGTCGGGCACCGGCCAGGCGCAGCTCGATGTCGACATCAAGGGGCCGAACGGGCTGAGCCTGGCGCGGCACTATCAGCTCGACGTCAAGCCGGCGACGCAGGTGCTGGCGCGGCGTTCGATCCGCACCTTGGCCAAGGGCGAGAGCCTGACCTTGACGTCGGACATGTTCAGCGATCTCGTGGCGGGCACCGGCACGGTGTCGTTGTCGGCGGGGCTGTCGACCGCGCTCGACGCGGCGACCATCCTCAAGGCGCTCGACCGCTATCCGCATGGCTGCTCGGAGCAGATCACCAGCCGCGCAATGCCGCTGCTTTATGTCAACGAGCTCGCGGCCGGCGCCCATCTCGCGATGGACACCGAGGTCGACCAGCGCATCCGCGACTCGATCGACCGGCTCCTGGCGCGGCAGGGCTCGAACGGCTCGTTCGGGCTGTGGTCGGCCGGCGGCGACGATCCCTGGCTCGATGCGTACGTGACGGACTTCCTGACCCGCGCCCGCGAAAAGGGCTTTGCGGTGCCGGACGTGCTGTTCAAGAGCGCGCTCGACCGCGTCAGGAACGCGGTGGTCAATGCCGAGGAGCCGGAGAAAACGGGCGGCCGCGATCTCGCTTACGGCCTCTACGTGCTGGCGCGCAACGGCGCGGCGCCGATCGGCGATCTGCGCTATCTCGCCGACACCAAGCTCGGCAATCTCGCCACCCCGATCGCCAAGGCGCAGCTCGCCGCGGCGCTCGCGCTGGTCGGTGACCGCGCCCGCGCCGAGCGGGTCTATGCCGCGGCAGCCGACAGCCTCGCGCCGAAGCCGGTGCTGGTGTTTGGCCGCACCGATTACGGCTCCGACCTGCGCGATGCCGCGGCGCTGGTGTCGCTGGCCGGCGAGGGCAATGCGCCGCGCGCCACGCTCACGCAGGCTGTGGCCCGCGTCGAGGCGGCGCGTGGCCTGACGCCCTACACCTCGACGCAGGAGAATGCGTGGATGGTGCTGGCGGCGCGCGCGCTCGCCAAGGAGACGCTGACGCTGGATGTCAACGGCCAGGCGGTGAAGCAGGCGATGTACCGCAGCTACAAGGCGGCCGAGCTCACCAGTCAGCCGCTGAAGATCACCAACACCGGCGACGCGCCGGTGCAGGCGGTGGTCTCGGTGTCCGGCTCGCCACTGACGCCGGAACCGGCCGCGTCGAACGGCTTCAAGATCGAGCGCGGCTACTACACGCTCGACGGCAAGCCGGTCGACATCAAGACGGTGAAGCAGAACGACCGCTTCGCCGTGGTGCTGAAGGTCACCGAGGCCAAGCCGGAATATGGGCACATCATGGTGTCCGATTATCTGCCGGCGGGGCTGGAGATCGACAATCCGCATCTGGTGTCGTCGGGCGACAGCGGCACCCTGGACTGGATCGAGGACGGCCAGGAGCCTGTGAACACCGAGTTCCGCGATGATCGCTTCACCGCCGCGCTCGACCGCGCCGCGGATTCCAAATCGGTGTTTACCGTGGCCTATGTCGTGCGCGCGGTGTCGCCCGGCAAATACGTGCTGCCGCAGGCCTATGTCGAGGACATGTACAACCCGTCGCGCTATGGTCGGACCGGAACGGGCTCGGTGGAGGTCCGCGCGGCGAAATGAGCGAGGGTCAGACCAGCGGCAATGGACGCATGACGGAGCCAGACACTCCGTCGTCATTGCCGGGCTTGACCCGGCCATCCACGGCCGCATGCGAGAACGGCGTGGATGCCCGGGTCAAGCCCGGGCATGACGAGAGGAGGGGGCGAGTTGCAAAACGTCTCGCGGCGATTGGGTTGACGTTGATCGTGGTCGTCGCGACGGCTCTCACCGCTTACACCATCTCCCTCGGCCCGCTGCCGCTGCAGGACGCCAAAGCGCTGTCCACCACGGTGGTCGATCGCCACGGCAAGCTGCTGCGCGCCTATGCGATGGCGGATGGGCGTTGGCGGTTGCCGGTCAGCGCGCAGAAGGACGTCGACCCGACCTATCTGAAGCTGCTGTTCGCCTATGAGGACCAGCGCTTCTATGACCACCACGGCGTCGATCCGCGCGCGCTGGCGCGGGCGGCGATTCAATTCGGCTCACACGGCCATATCGTGTCCGGCGGCTCGACCATCACGATGCAGCTGGCGCGGTTGCTGGAGCCGCGGCGGCAGCGGTCGCTGCACGCCAAGCTCCGGCAGATCGTGCGCGCGCTCGAGCTCGAGCGGAAGCTCGGCAAGGACGAGATCCTCGATCTGTATCTGACGCTCGCGCCGTATGGCGGCAATCTCGAAGGCATCCGCGCCGCCTCGATCGCCTATTTCGGCAAGGAGCCGAAGCGCCTCTCGCTGGCCGAGGCCGCGCTCCTGGTCGCACTGCCGCAGTCGCCGGAGACGCGCCGGCTCGACCGCCATCCGGAGGCGGCGCGCCGCGGCCGCGACCGCGTGCTCGATCGCATGGTGTCGGAGAACGTCATCTCCGCCGAGGACGCCGCGCAGGCGAAGGCGCAACCGGTGCCGGCCTTCCGCAAGCCGATGCCGATCCTGGCGCCGCATGCCGCCGACCAGGCCACGGCGGTCGTGAAGGACCGGCCGATCATCCGGCTGACATTGGACGCATCGCTGCAGAAGGTGCTGGAGCCGCTGGCGCGCGACCGCGCCGCCGCGCTGGGGCCGAACATCTCGGTCGGCATCATCGTGATCGACAATGACAGTGGCGACGTGCTCGCCCATGTCGGTTCTGCGGATTATTTCGACGAGCGGCGGGCCGGGCAGGTCGACATGACGCGCGCGGTGCGCTCGCCCGGCTCGACCCTGAAGCCGTTCATCTATGGCTTGGCCTTCGAGGACGGCTTCGTGCATCCGGAGAGCCTGATCGAGGACCGCCCGGTACGCTTCGGTTCCTACGCGCCGGAGAATTTCGACATGACGTTCCAGGGCACAGTGCCGGTGCGCAAGGCGCTGCAGCTGTCGCTGAACGTGCCGGCGATCGTGCTGCTCGACCGCGTCGGCGCCAGCCGGCTGTCGTCGCGGCTCAAGCAGGCCGGCGGCAATCTGGTGCTGCCGAAGGACGAGGCGCCCGGTCTGGCGATGGGACTCGGCGGGGTCGGCGTGACCCTGCAGGACCTCGCACAGCTCTATGCTGGATTTCCGCGACTCGGCACCACCAAGCCGCTGCGCGAGATCATGACGGCCGAGGTCCTGACGGCCGAGGACGCCGACACCAGGGAACCGATGCGGCTGATGGATCCGGCCGCCGCCTGGCAGGTCGGCAACGTGCTGCTCGGCACGCCGCCGCCGGAAAATGCCGCGCGCAACCGCATCGCCTTCAAGACCGGCACCAGCTACGGCTATCGTGACGCTTGGTCCGTGGGCTTTGACGGCCGCATGACGATCGGCGTCTGGGTCGGTCGTCCCGACGGCGCGCCAGTGCCGGGCCTGATCGGCCGTGTCGCCGCTGCGCCGATCCTGTTCGACGCCTTCGCGCGCAGCGGCAAGCTGCCGGCGGCCCTGCCCAAGCCGCCCAAGGGGGCGCTTATTGCCGGCAATTCAAAGTTGCCACTGCCGCTGCGCCGGTTCCGTCCGATCGGCGAACTGCTACGGACCGGCGCCGAGCAGGCCCCGCACATCCAGTTCCCGCTCAACGGCTCGCGCATCGATGTCGATCGTACCGCGGGACCGGAGGCCGCCGTGATGCCGGTGAAAGTCTCCGGCGGCGTGCTGCCGCTGACCATGCTGGTCAATGGCCTGCCGGTCGGCGAGATCGA
The DNA here is from genome assembly GCF_013179005.1 of Bradyrhizobium denitrificans. Classification (NCBI taxonomy): domain Bacteria; kingdom Pseudomonadati; phylum Pseudomonadota; class Alphaproteobacteria; order Hyphomicrobiales; family Nitrobacteraceae; genus Bradyrhizobium; species Bradyrhizobium denitrificans. The sequence continues at coordinate 17,249 of NZ_JABFDP010000009.1, forward strand.
CAGCCGGCGCCAGCGCCTGATCGATCCGCCCGGGCCGGGCTTTGCCCGGCTGACCGTCATCGACGCCACGGGCGCGGCGGACACAGTTGTGGTCAGAATCCAATGACCGTTCGCTAAGCGGTTGTCGGCATGGTGGTTTCGGCGTATTCGGAACCCCATGGTTGAGACCTTTGCCCGCCCCCGTTTTGGAGAGCCGCGCGAGCCGAAGAACCTGGTGAATCCGGGCAATCGGCTGGTGCGGATGATCGATGCCGTCACCATCAGCCACGCCAGGGCTGTTGCGTTCTTGCTCGTCTGCGGGCTGCTGCTGTTTTTGCCGGGATTCTTCACGATTCCGCCGATCGATCGCGACGAGGCGCGGTTCGCGCAGGCGACCAAGCAGATGGTCGAGAGCGGCGATTATGTCGATATCCGCTTCCAGGACGATGTGCGCTACAAGAAGCCGGTCGGAATCTACTGGTTGCAGTCGGCTGCGGTTGAAACCGCATCTGCGGTCGGATTGCCGCGGGCACAGCTGCGCATCTGGGTGTATCGCATTCCCTCGCTGATCGGCGCGATCGGCGCGGTGCTGCTGACCTATTGGACCGCGCTCGCTTTTGTCACGCGGCGTGGCGCGGTGTTCGCGGCGCTCTTGATATGCTGCTCGGTGTTGCTCGGTGCTGAAGCGCGGCTCGCCAAGACCGATGCCATGCTGCTGTTCACGGTGGTGGCCGCGATGGGCGCGCTGGCCCGTGTCTATCTGTCCTGGCAGCGCGGCGAGGATCCTGAGCATCCCCCTTGGGGGCCGCCGGCGATCTTCTGGACGGCGCTGGCCGGCGGCATCCTGATCAAGGGGCCGCTGATCCTGATGTTTGCCGGTCTCACGATCATTGCTCTCGCCATCATGGATCGCGGCGCGGCGTGGCTGTGGCGTCTGCGGCCCGTCTGGGGGCTGATGTGGATGCTGGTGCTGGTGCTGCCCTGGTTCGTGCTGATCTTCCTGCGTGCCGGAGACACCTTCTTCGCCGACTCCGTCGGCGGCGACATGTTGAGCAAGATCGGTGCCCAGGAGTCGCATGGCGCGCCGCCGGGCCTCTATCTGCTGCTGCTGTTCATCACCTTCTGGCCCGGCGCTCCGCTGGCGGCGATGGCGGCGCCTGCGGTGTGGCGGGCGCGGCGTGAGCCGGGCGCGCAGTTCCTGCTGGCCTGGCTGCTGCCGTCCTGGATCGTGTTCGAGGCCGTCCTGACCAAGCTGCCGCATTACGTGCTGCCGCTTTATCCCGCGATCGCGATCCTCACCGTCGGCGCCCTGGAGCGGCGGGTGTTGTCACGGTCCTGGCTGCGCCGTGGCGCCGCCTGGTGGTTTGCCATTCCTGCCATCACCTCGGTGGTTGCCGTGATCGGCGCCATCATCGTCACGCACCAGCCGGTGTTCCTGGCTTGGCCGTTCGTCGCCGCATCGCTGATCTTCGGCCTGTTCGCCTGGTGGCTGTATGACGACGGCCGGGCCGAGCGCTCGCTGCTGAATGCGGCGGTTGCGGCAATGTTCCTCGCCTTCGTGGTCTACGGCGCAGTGCTGCCGGCGCTGACGCCGCTGTTCCCGAGCGCAGAGATTGCGCGCGCGCTGCGCAACGTCGTGTGTGTCGGTCCGAAGGCCGCGGCGGCCGGCTTCCACGAGCCGAGCCTGGTGTTCATGACGGGAACCTCGACCCAGCTGACCGACGGCTCAGGCGCCGCCGATTTCCTCAGCCAGGGTACCTGCCGCTTCGCGCTGGTCGAGCAGCGGACCGAGCGCGCCTTCGTGCAGCGGGCCGAGGCGATCGGGCTGCGCTACAACGTGGCCAAGCGCATCGACGGCTACAACATCTCGCAGGGGCGGCCGGTCTCGATCGCGATCTTCCGCTCGGAAGGCACCGAATAGATGTCGGCGTCCGGCTCTCCTTCGCCTTCATCAACCTATCTGTCGCAGCTCGCGCTGGTCGGGAAGTTCTCGCTCGGCCGGCTCGTCCGTCGTCCACAAGCCGTGCCTGATGCGCCGAGCTGGCAGCGTCTGTCGCGCCAGCTTCTCCTGGTCGCAGGCATTGGCGTCAGCGCGATCCTCGTGCTGATGTTTGCCTTCGATGCCTATGAGATCGGGCTGATGCCCGCGCGCGGCACACCGAGCCTGTGGCCGGTCCGCATCCTCACCGATTTCGGCCAGGATGAATATGTGCTGGCTCTGTTGGCGCTCGGTGTCGTCGTGACGATCCTGATCGCGCCGCTTTGGCCCGAGGCCACGCGCAGCCGCCTGCTCAATTTCGCGACCCATGTTCAGTACCTGTTTTTCGCGGTCCTGAGCTCGGTACTTGCGGCCCAGGTCTTGAAATACGTCATCGGGCGCGGTCGTCCGTTCGTCGGCGGCAAGGCGAACGCCTTCAACTTCGAGCCGTTCAACGGTACGCCGGCTTATTTCAGCATGCCCTCGGCGCATGCCGTCACCGCTTTCGCGCTGGCTTTCGCGGTGGCGGCCGTCTGGCCGCGACTGCGCGTTCCCATGTACATCTATGCGGTGGCGATCGCCGCGAGCCGGCTCGTCCTGCTTGCCCATCATCCGAGCGACGTGGTGGCCGGGGCCGTCGTCGGCCTGGTCTGCGCGATGCTGGTCCGCTACTGGTTCGCAGCGCGGCGGCTGGGCTTCCGCTTCGGCAAGGACGGCCGGATCTTACCGCGCTAAGGGGGTTGATAGCCGGCCCCAAGCCCCATAATAAGCCTCCGCCGGAGCGCCCGGGCAGGAACCGGTCTGATCAAGCCATCACGAGTCCCAGATTTGTCGACCGAACCCCCCGTTGCCGTCTCCATCGTCGTTCCCGTGCGCAACGAGGCCGGCAACATCACGCCTCTGATCACCGAGATCGCGGCCGCGCTCGACGGTCTGTGGCCGTACGAGATCATCTACGTCAATGACGGCTCGACCGACGAGACCGCGCAGCGCCTCGCCGAGGAGATGGCGCGGCGGCCGAACCTGCGCGTTCTGCGCCACGAGAGGTCGACGGGGCAGTCCGCTGCGGTCCGCAGCGGAATCCGTGCCGCGCATGGCGCCATGGTGGCGACGCTCGACGGTGACGGCCAGAACAATCCCGCCTTCCTCCCGGACCTGATCGCCGCGCTGGAAAAGGGCGGCGGGCGGGTCGGCCTCGTCGCGGGCCAGCGGGTCGGCCGCAAGGATACCGGCTTCAAGAAGCTGCAGTCGCGGCTCGCCAACAAGATCCGCAACGCGGTGCTGCATGACGGCACCCGCGACACCGGCTGCGGCCTCAAGGCCGTTCGCCGCGACGTGTTCCTGATGATGCCGTATTTCGATGGTCTGCACCGCTTCCTGCCGGCCCTGGTGCGGCGCGAGGGCTACGACATCGCCTATATCGACGTGATCGATCGTCCCCGGCATTCGGGCGTGTCGAACTACGGGTTCTTCGACCGGCTCTGGATCGGGATCATGGATCTCGCCGGCGTGTGGTGGCTGATCCGCCGCAAGAAGCCGACGCCGGTCGCGATCGAGGTGAAATGATGCTGATTCAATTCGGGCAGGCGTTCAGCAACTATCTCTACGACATTTTCATCGCGAAGTTCGATTTCTGGCTGGTGTTCGGCCTCGCGGCTCAGCTCGCTTTTGCCGCGCGCTTCCTGGTGCAGTGGATCGCGAGCGAGCGCGCGGGCAAGAGCGTCGTGCCGCTTGCCTTCTGGTTCTTCTCGATCGGCGGCGGCCTGATGACGCTGATCTACGGCCTCGTCAAGCGCGAGCCGGTCATCATCTTCGGCCAGTTGCTGTCGAACATCATCTACGTCCGCAACGTCATGCTGATCTTCAAGAGCCGCCAGCGCGAGTCTCAGACGCTGAGCAATTGAGCGGACCTGTGGGTCCTCGATCTCACACTGCAAAAGCGCTTCTCGCACGGCAGCTGATCGTTCGATCCCCATCTCAGTGCATGTTCCCAACGTCTCCCTCGCCATGGCCGGGCTTGTCACGGCATGACGAGCAATTCATTGGCGGGGTGCGCCGCTACGCCTAGCGCGGCAGAGGCTGGGCCGACGATGCGGGCAGGGCGGCCACGGCCGGCACGCGGTCTGCGTTTTCACTCCGGCGGCTCGCCACCTCGCCGGCCGCATCCAGCACCGGATAGGCGACCGAGCAGATGTGCGAGTGGATGCGCCTGAGATCACGCAGGACGTCGAGATGCAGTGACGTGGTTTCCAGCGTCTCGGAACGGCCCTCGCGCAGCCGTTCGAGATGTCGCTCGGTGGCGGCGAGTTCGGCGTTGCGGAGCTCGGCTTTCTGATCCAGGAGCTGGTGCGCCTGCTGCGCGTCGCCGGACATGAAGATGCCGAAGGCGATGCGCAGCGACTCCATGATCTGGCGGTGAAAGGCCTGCAGCTCGTCGGCGCCTTCTGTCGAGAACTGGAACCGGCGCTTGATCTTCTTGGTGGCGAGCTCGCTCAGGTTCTTGTCGATGATATCGCCGATGTGCTCGAGGTTGATCGCGAGCGAGATGATCTCCATCGCGCGCTTGCCTTCGCGCTCGTCCAGGCTGCCCCGCGCGAGCTTGGTGATGTAGAGCTTGATCGCTTCGTCGAGCCGGTCGACGGCATTGTCCATCCGCGACACCTGGTCGACGAGGCCGCGATCATTGGTCATCATTGCGGTCATGACGTTGCGCAGCATGGTCTCCACCATGTCACCCATGCGCAGCGCCTCGCGGGCGGCGTCCGCGAGCGCGAGCGAGGGCGTTTCGAGCGCCGTTTCATCGAGATAACGGGGCTTGGCGGGGTCGATCTCGGCGCGTCGATCCGGAAACAGCTTGACGAGCAGTTTCTCCAGGCCGCCCAGCAGGCCGATGAAAATGATGGCGGTGCCGAGATTGAACGCCATATGGAACTGCGCCGTCAGCTTGGACAGGTCCGGCTGCCACAACTGCAATTGCGTCGCGAGCGGTTGCAGAAAAGGTGCGACCAGCGCGACGCCGGCGATGCGGTTGATGAGATTGCCGACGGGGAGGCGATAGCTCGCCGGATTGTCGCGGTGGGCGCCCTCGAACACGGGATTGACGGCGCTGCCGAGATTGGCTCCCAGCACCAGCGCCAGTGCCGCATCAGCCGTGATGAAATGGGCGTAGGCCAGCGACATCACCAGCAGCACGCTGGCCACGCTGGAGTGCACGATCCATGTCACTGCAGCGCCGAAGACGATGCACAGCGTCACATCGGCGGTGATCGCCTGCATGAACACGCGCATGGCCGGCGCTTCCTCGGCCGGTGCCAGGGTGTCGATCAGAATGTGCAGGGACAGCAGCATCAGGCCGAGGCCGATCGAGACCCGACCGAGATCCTTGATGCGCGAACGCGGCCCGCTGCGGAACGCCACCAGCCCCAGCACGAACAGGACTGGCGCCACGGCGGCGACGTTGAACGACAGCACCTGCACGATCAGCGTGGTGCCGATATTGGCACCGAGCATGATGGCGAGCGCCGGAATCAGGCCGACGAGGCCCTCCGCCGCGAAGGAGGTGGTGATGAGCGCGGTCGCCGTGCTGCTCTGGAGCAGGGCGGTGAGACCCAGTCCCGCCGCCAGGGCGCTGAAGCGGTTTCGCAGCGCACGCGACAGCAGGAGCCGGAGATCCGGACCAAACGCGCGCAGGATGCCGCTGTGGACCATGTGCAGGCCCCACAGCAGCAGCGCTACGCCGCCCATCAAATCGAGCAGAACCATGATTCCCGTTCGTGTCCGCGATCGTCGCTGCGAAGGCTACGCCCAATCGGTCGCGGATCAACGCTATTTTGGCGGCCCTCGCTGCCTTATCGCAGGGCGTTTTGTTTGCCGCCGAGACTGTGGTCAGGCGGCGTTGAAGGCCGCAAAGCCGCGTTCCAGGTCAGCCTTGAGATCCTCGACGTTCTCCAGGCCGATATGCAGGCGCAAAGTCGGGCCGCCCGGCGCCCAGCGGGTGGCAGTCCGATAGCTCGCGCAGTCGAACGGGATCGCCAGACTCTCGAAGCCACCCCAGGAATAGCCCATGCCGAACAGCGTCAGCGTGTTGAGCATCGCATCAACCGCCGCTTGCGGCCTTGGTTGCAGCACGATGCTGAACAGGCCCGAGGCGCCGGTGAAGTCGCGCTTCCAGATCGCATGTCCCGGATGGCTCTCCAGCGCCGGATGCAGCACGTCGATCACCTCGGGACGCGCGGCGAGCCAGCGCGCCATCTCCAGGCCCGACCGATGATGCTGGGCCAGCCGCACGCCAAGCGTCCGAACGCCGCGCAACGCCAGGAACACATCGTCGGGGCCGGCACAGACGCCGAGCAGGCGGATGCCCTCTACAATCAACGGCCAGGCCTTCTCGTTTGCCGAAATCGTTCCGAACATGATGTCGGAATGGCCACCGATATATTTGGTGGCCGCCTGCATGCTGATGTCGACGCCCTGCTCAAGCGAGCGGTGATAGAGCGGCGTGGCCCAGGTGTTGTCGTCGATGACGAGCGCGCCATGGGCATGCGCCACGGCCGCGATCGCCGGGATGTCCGGCATCTCGAAGGACTGCGAGCCCGGCGCCTCGACGACGACTGCCCGTGTATTCGGTTTGAGCAGTTGCTCAATTCCTGAGCCGACAAGTGGGTCGAAATAAGTCGTCTCGACACCATAACGGGCCAGCATGCCGTTGCAGAAATTGCGGGTAGGACGGTAGATGCTGTCGCAGACGAGCACGTGGTCGCCGGCCTTGAGCACCGACAGCAGCGTCGTCGAGATCGCAGCAAGACCGGACGGCGCGATGCCGACGCCGGCGCATCGCGGGCCTTCCAGCTCCATCAGCACCTGCTGCAGCGCCTTGGTGGTCGGTGTTCCGTGGCGGCCATATTGGAATTCGCCGCGGTGCGCGTGCAGGTCGTCGGCTGTGGGGTAAAGAACGGTCGAGCCGTGGAAGACGGCAGGATTCACGAATCCATGCTGCGCCTTCGTGTCTCTGCCCGCCGTGATCAGCCGTGTTCCGACATTTTGTCGCACCGCCGCAGCGGGGTCGTTCTTCGATGCCATGTCGCGTATCTGCTCTCATTTGAGCCTGCCGGAATCGTGAAAATCGGCCAGGACTGCGTTCGTTAATAACAGAATGCAGAACAGGGCCGTCAACCCCTTGACCCGGAGCGCCAGTCGTTCTGTGATACTGGCGCTATTCGATCGCTGCACGTTGAGGGGCTTGCCGCGATTATCCGCTCTATTGGCCATGCACGACCTGGTTGTGCATGGTCTTCGCCATATTTCTGGTATGGCGTTTGCACTGGCGGAGTCAGGTCGGCCCACCCGCGCGCGGAGATTTCATCGATCCCCAAGGACGACCCGAAAGGCTGTGCTTATGAAACGCGTCACTCTGGCTCTTACTTTTGCTCTTGCCCCGATCCTGGCGAGCGTCGGCGCTCAGGCCGACACGCTCAAGACCGTCAAGGATCGCGGCATGCTCGCCTGCGGCGTCAGCCAGGGCCTCCCTGGCTTCTCGTCGCCGGACGACAAGGGCAATTGGACCGGGATCGACGTCGACGTCTGCCGCGCTGTCGCTGCCGCGATCTTCAACGATCCGACCAAGATCAAGTTCGTGCCGCTGTCCGCAAAGGACCGCTTTACCGCGCTGCAATCGGGCGAGATCGACGTGCTGTCCCGCAACACGACCTGGACCTTGTCGCGCGACACCTCGCTCGGAGCGAATTTCGCCGGCGTCACCTATTATGATGGCCAGGGCTTCATGGTGAAGAAGGCGCTGAAGGTCAATTCCGCGCTCGAGCTGAACAGCGCCTCTGTCTGCGTGCAGACCGGCACCACCACCGAACAGAACCTCGCTGATTACTTCAAGGCCAACAAGATGAAGTACGAGGTGATCGCGTTCGCCGGTGCCGACGAGACGATAAAGGCCTATGAGTCCGGCCGCTGCGACGTGTACACGACGGACGTCTCGGGCCTCTATGCCGAGCGTTTGAAGCTTGCCAACCCGGCGGACCACGTCGTGTTGCCGGAGGTGATCTCGAAGGAGCCGCTCGGACCGATGGTCCGTCACGGTGACGATCAGTGGTTCGATATCGTCAAATGGACCTTGTTTGCGCTGGTCACCGCCGAGGAACTCGGCGTTACGCAGGCGAACGTCGACGAGATGGCCAAGTCGGACAAGCCCGAGTTCAAGCGCGCCTTCGGCACCGATGGCAATCTCGGTGAGCAGCTGGGCCTCACCAAGGACTGGTTCTCCCGGATCGTGAAGGCGGTCGGCAATTATGGCGAGGTGTACGAGCGCAATGTCGGCGCCGGCTCCAAGCTGCAGATCGCCCGCGGACTGAACCAGCTGTGGAACAAGGGCGGTCTGCAATACGCGCCGCCGATCCGCTGATCGCTGTACGATATCGGGGCTGCGGCGAATGAGTATCGAAGCGAGGCTACCGCCTGCGCAATATGGGCTTCGGTTGAAGCGCATGCTCGGAGGAAAGGCAGGATGGAACGGCGTCATCCTGCAGATTCTGTTCGTCGCAGTCCTGGTGTGGGTTGGCTACGAGATCGTAGCCAACGCCCGCAGCAATCTCGCGGCCCAACGCATCACGTCGGGCTTCGGATTTCTCAACAACACGGCCGGGTTCGACGTGAACCAGGCCTTGATCAGCTACTCTGGCTCTGACAGCTATAGCCGCGTGCTGCTGGTCGGCATCCTCAATACGTTGCTGGTCTCCGTGATCGGCATCGTCCTGTCGACCATCCTCGGCTTCCTGGTCGCGCTCGGCCGGTTGTCGCCGAATGTGCTGCTGTCGCGGGTTTCTGGCGCCTATGTCGAGCTGATCCGGAACCTGCCTTTGCTGTTCCAGATCCTGTTCTGGTATCTCGCGGTGCTGTCGGCGCTGCCGGGGCCGCGTCAGAGCATCTCGCTGTTTTCGACCTTCTTTCTGAACAATCGCGGTTTCATTGTTCCGCGCCCGATCGAGGAGCCCGGCCTGACGCCGTTCCTGATCGCGCTCGGGGCCGCGATCGTCGTCTCCCTCGGTCTGCGTTATTATGCGCGGCGTGAGTTGTTCGTGCGCGGCCATGCGATGCGCATCTGGCCTTACGTGCTCGGCTTGCTGGTCGGCCTGCCGCTGATGGCGATGCTGATGTTCGGAGTGCCCGTTGCCTTCGAGGTTCCGGTGCTGAAAGGCTTCAACTTCGCCGGTGGCTCGCGCATCATCCCCGAGCTCGTTGCGCTGACCGTGGCGCTGACGATGTACACGGCCTCGTTCATCGCCGAGGTGGTGCGCGGCGGCATCCTCTCGGTGCACAAGGGGCAGATGGAAGCGGGCCTGTCGCTGGGCCTTAGCCGCGGCACGGTGCTGCGCCTGATCGTGGTGCCGCAGGCGCTGCGGGTGATCCTGCCGCCATTGACCAACCAATATCTCAACTTGACGAAGAACTCGTCGCTCGCCGTCGCGATCGGCTACCCCGATCTCGTCTCGGTGTTTGCCGGCACGACGATGAGCCAGACCGGCCAGGCCATCGAGATCATCGCGATCACGATGGGCGTCTATCTGGCGATTTCGCTGATCACCAGCGCGATGATGAGCTTCTACAGCTGGCGACTTGGCAAGAGACTTGGTGCATGAAGAGATTTGGCGCATGACCGATATCACAGCCTCCACCTTCATTCGCCAGGACATGGCCGGCGAACGTCCGGCACCGGTCAAGACCACGGGGTTCACGGGCTTCGTCCGCACCCGGCTGTTGAATTCGCCGACCAACATCCTGCTCACTTTGGTGAGCGCCTTGTTGATCTGGTTCACGGTGATCCCGGCGCTCAAGTTCCTGCTGGTGGATGCCGTCTGGGTCGGCAAGGATCGCGAGGCGTGTCTAGAGCAGAACGTCGGCCATGCCGTCGGCGCGTGCTGGCCCTATGTCACCGCGAAATTCGGCCAGTTCATGTACGGGTTCTATCCCGACGCCGAGCGCTGGCGGGTCAACCTGACCTATGGGCTGGCCGTGGTGCTGCTGGTACCGCTGTTGATCCCGCGCCTGCCGGCCAAGGGGCTCAACGCCGGCCTGTTCTTTTTCGCGCTTCCGGTGGTCGCATTCTTCCTGCTCTATGGCGGGGGATTGTCGGGCTTCGGCGTGAGCTGGACCGCGGCCACGCTGCAACTGTTCGCGGAGAGCGTCGACACCGCCGGCAACGCCCTGGTTCGCGGCGGTGCCAACCTGCCGGTCGTCGGCATGCTGATGTGGCTGCTCGGCAAGCTCGTCGTTCTGATCGGCATGCTGGCGTCGCTGCTGATCTGGCCACTGGTCTGGGTTCGCGATCAGCTGCAGGCCTCGCATCAGCCGGTCTGGACCGATCTCGCTTTGACCGCCATCGTGGTCACGGCGCTGGTGTTCGTCATCGGCGGCGGCAGCAGGGCGCTGCGCAGCGTGGTCGCCACCGCCGCGACCTTCGCCGGCATCGCTCTCGTCATCGCCATCATGGGCCTCGATCGCGGCGGACTTCCGATCGTCGACACCCGGCTCTGGGGCGGCATGCTAGTCACCCTGGTCGTCTCGGTGATCGGCATCGTCGCCTCGATGCCGATCGGCATCGCGCTGGCGCTCGGCCGCCGTTCGACGATCCCGTTGATCCGGCTGTTCTCGATCGCCTTCATCGAGCTCGTGCGCGGCGTGCCGCTGATTACGGTGCTGTTCTTCGCCACCTACATGCTGCCGCTGTTCCTGCCCGGCAACATGCGCATCGATGGACTGGTGCGGGCGCTGGTCGGCGTGGCGCTGTTTTCCGGGGCCTACATGGCGGAGGTGATCCGCGGCGGCCTGCAGGCGATTCCGCGGGGGCAGGCGGAGGCGGCGAGCGCGCTCGGCCTGTCCTGGTGGAAGACGACGAGCTTCATCGTGCTGCCGCAGGCGCTGCGCCACGTCATTCCGGGCATCGTCAACAGCTTCATCTCGCTGTTCAAGGACACCTCGCTGGTGTCGATCGTGGCGCTGTTCGACCTGCTCGGCAGCCTCAAGGCATCGTTCGCCGATCCGGTCTGGGCGACGCCGACCACCGCGTTCACGGGGTTCGCCTTCACCGGGCTGATCTACTTCGTCTTCTGCTTCGGCATGTCACGCTACTCCCTGCTGGTCGAGCGCCGCCTGAACGCGCACCGGCGTCATTGAGATCATCGAGCAAGATACAAATGACCGCAAATTCGATCGTCAGCATTTCCGGCCTCAACAAATGGTACGGCGAATTCCACGTCCTGCGTGACATCAATCTCGCCGTCGCAAAGGGCGAGCGCATCGTGATCTGCGGGCCCTCGGGCTCCGGCAAATCCACCCTGATCCGCTGCATCAACGCGCTGGAGGAGTTTCAGGAAGGCGACATCAATGTCGATGGCATCGATCTCGGACCGAATCTCAAGCGGGTCGACGAGGTCCGGCGCGAGGTCGGGATGGTGTTCCAGAGCTTCAACCTGTTCCCGCATCTGACCGTGCTGGAGAACTGCACCCTGGCACCGATCTGGGTGCGCAATGTTCCGCAGAAGGAAGCCGAGGCGACCGCGATGAAGTTCCTGGAACGGGTCAAGATCCCGCACCAGGCGCAGAAATATCCCGGGCAGATGTCAGGTGGTCAGCAGCAGCGCGTCGCCATCGCGCGGGCGCTGTCCATGAACCCGAAAGTCATGCTGTTCGACGAGCCGACCTCGGCGCTCGATCCCGAGATGGTCAAGGAGGTGCTCGACACCATGGTCGACCTCGCCCAGGAAGGCATGACCATGCTGGTGGTGACGCACGAGATGGGCTTTGCCCGCGAGGTCGCCAACCGCGTCGTGTTCATGGACGCCGGCCAGATCATCGAGTCCAATACGCCGCAGGAGTTCTTCGCCAACCCGCAGCACGCCCGCAGCAAGCTGTTCCTGAGCCAGATCCTGCGGCATTGACGCAGGGCGAATGGGGAGCAGCGAATAGGGGTTGTGAAACCTCAAGATCGAGCGACGCTACTCGCTACTCGCTACTCGCTACTCGCTACTCGCCCTCACACGAATGGCGGCTTGATGTCGCTGCGCCGCTCCAGCCATTCCGGCACCGGCAGGTTCTTCGCGCGCATGAAGCTCGGATTGTAGAGCTTCGACTGATAGCGATTGCCGGGGTCGCACAGGATGGTCACGATGGTGTGGCCCGGGCCGAGCTGCTTCGCAAGCTGCACCGCGCCGGCGATGTTGACGCCGCTTGAGCCGCCGAGGCACAGGCCTTCGTGCTGCAGCAGGTCGTAGATGGTGTTGACGGCGTCCTCATCCGAAATCAGGAAGGCGGTGTCCACCTTCGCGGTCTCGATCACCGGCGTGACGCGAGCGATGCCGATGCCCTCGGTGATGGAATCGCCGGGCGTGGATTTGACTTCACCGGTCCTGAACCAATTGTACATCGCGAAGCCATGCGGATCGGCACAGGCGGTGACGATGCTGCTGTTCTTCTCTTTCAGATAGCGGCTTGTGCCGGCCAGTGTCCCGCCGGTGCCCACCGCGGAAACGAAGCCGTCGACCTTGCCACCGGTCTGCTCCCAGATCTCGGGCCCGGTCGATTCGTAGTGCGCCTTGGCGTTGTCGAGATTGTTCCACTGGTCGGCGAACAACACGCCGTTCGGCTCGGTCTTGCGCAGCTCGTCGGCGAGCCGGCGGCCGACATGGGCATAATTGTTCGGATTGTTGAAGGGCAGGGCCGGCACCTCGATCAGATCGGCGCCGCACAGCCGCAGCATGTCCTTCTTTTCCTGGCTCTGCGTCTCCGGGATCACGATCAGGGTGCGATAGCCGCGCGCGCTGGCGACCACGGCAAGTCCGATGCCGGTGTTGCCGGCGGTCGACTCGACCACGAGGCCGCCGGGCTTGAGATCGCCGCGCTTCTCGGCCTCCAGGATCATCCATTTGCCGGCGCGGTCCTTCACCGACTGGCCCGGATTCATGAACTCGGCCTTGCCAAGAATGGTGCAGCCGGTCGCTTCCGAGGCACGCTTCAGCTTGATCAGGGGCGTGTTGCCGATCGCCGCGACGACGTCGTTTCTTATGGCCATGTCGAAAATACCTTGGGCAGCTTTCCTCAACCAGATCTAGGATGACCCTAGCCTAGTCTCCAGTGCGGCGTAAGCCGTGCATTCTGCTACCCTGACTTGGCGAAAACGACCTGTCTGACGTCGATGTTCCCGGAAAGGAAACCGGCCTCGCAATAGGAGAGATAATATTCCCACAATCGCCGGAAGCGCTCATCGAAGCCGGACGGTGTGAGGTCCGGCCAAGCCGCGCGGAAATTACTTCGCCAGATCGCGAGCGTCTTGGCATAATCTTGCCCGAAGATGCGCTCGCGAATGACGGGAATTCCAAATCGCTCACCCAGCGACTTCAGGATCTGCGGCGTCGGCAGCATGCCGCCGGGAAACACGTAGCGCTGGATGAAATCGACCTCGCGCCGATAATGGTGAAACAGATTGTCCTGGATGGTGATCGCCTGGACGCCAACGAGACCGCCGGGCAGCAACCGATCTCGCAACTGCGAAAAGTATTTCGGCCAGAACTGCTCGCCGACCGCCTCGATCATTTCGATCGAGGCGATCCGGTCATAGCGGTCGCGCTCGTCGCGATAATCCTGCAGGCGGATCTCGACCTTGTCGGCGAGGCCCGCTTCGTGGATGCGGCGCTGCGCGAAATCACGCTGCTGCTGGCTGATGGTCAGGCCGACCACCTTGGTGCCGAACGTCTTGGCGGCATATTCGGCGAAGCCGCCCCAGCCGCAGCCGATCTCGAGCAGCGTCTGGCCGGGCTTAAGATCGATCGCCTCGGCGAGCCGCTTGTATTTGTTGGTCTGCGCCGCCGTGAGGTCGGTCGTATGCTCCTCGAACAGCGCCGACGAATAGGTCATGCTCGGGTCGAGCCAGGCCGAATAGAACGCATTGCCGATGTCGTAATGGGCGTAGATGTTGCGGCGCGCCTGGCGCTTGGTGTTGCGATTGAACCAGTGCCGTACCAGCTGGGCAAACCGGATCAGCGGCTTGTCCTCGAGCATCGATTGCAGCAAATGCTGGTTCACGCAGAACAGATACAGAAATTGCGTCAGGTCCGGCGTATCCCAGTCGCCGTTCAGGTAGGCCTCGGCAATTCCGATGTCGCCGCCGTTGATGAGGCGCGATGCGAAGCCGTAATTGGCCAGGATCATCGCGGCCGCCGGTCCCGGCTCCGCACCGCCGAGCCGGATGATGCGACCGTCGGGCAGGGTGACGTCGAGGGTGCCTTTCCTCAGTCGGGAGCCGAATCCCAGAGCCAGGCGGGGCAGGCGGGGAAGATCGGCAAGCACCTTGTCGACGGTGTCGGGGGTAACAGGGATGACGTCCGGCATGGCAAGTCCATTCACGCAAACGGCTCCGCGGTCCCGCCTCAGGCGCGGCTGGCCGACGCAGCAGCTGTTCGCGCCTGGATGGAGGGGATCAGAGCGCGCCGACGGTTTCCAGTCAGCGCCGAGATATATAAGCGTGGCTGTCGTTTCCCGCCAAGCCGGTATCGGTTCCATCGGCCGCAATCTCGCCGCGCGGAACGAGGCGGACGCCCTTTGCCCACAGCCGCAGCGCCTCCCAATGGATGGCGCCGAAGATCTTCAGGGTCACGAGCGGAAGCGAAAGCAAGGCCGCGAGCAGGGAGCTCGTGGTCAGAGCCCGCCGCTGGCCGAAGAACGTCGCCGCGAGCAACGGGCCGTTGCCGTCGGTTTCCAGAATTCGCAACTTCACGCTCTCGGCGGGGGGCGAGATCCGGAAATGATAGCGCATCGCCATGTCGATGAAGGGCGAGACATAGAACGTCTTGTCCTGCTGCTGACGCAGCCCGGCCGTCGACAATTGATCCGGCTCGACCGGCAGCACATAGGGCTTGATCTCGCCGAAGGTGTTGCGCACCTCGTAGATCATCAGCGCCAGGGTGCCCTCGCTCCGATAGCAGAAATAGACCGAGAGCGGATTGAAGACGTAACCCAGCAGCCGCGGATAGCACAGCAGCAGGACGCGGCCGCCCGCGAGATCGATGCCGTGCTCCGCCGCCCGCGCCTGGACATAAGCGAGCAGCGGCGAGCCGTCACGCAGGCCATGGTCGCGTTCGTGAAAGCTGTAGAGCGCGCGCCGGTTGACCCCGAACAGCGGCGACTGCCGGTCGGCTTCGCCGAGCCGGCCGAGGTCGATCAGCAGGCTCATCACGCGATATTGGAAGCGATGCGGGACCGGCCGCATCCGCGCATGCATGACGTCGCCGACATAGAGCGTGGCCGCCGCCGGCCGATCGCGTGATCCGGACTGATCGGTTTGCATGTCGCCTCTATTCCGCGGCCTCGGCGAGCTCCGCCGGAAGTCCCCGCCAGGGCACGGTCGCGCCGAGCGCCTCGGCCACAGCGAGGCCCGAACGCAGCCCATCCTCGTGGAAACCATAACCCGTCCAGGCCCCGCAGAACCAGGTGTGGCGTTGCCCCTGGATCGCCGCCAGACGCTTCTGCGCCGCAAAGGCGGCCGCCGTGTATTGCGGGTGCTCGCAGACGTATTTGCCAAACGTAAGCTCCGGCGCCGGAGCGAAGGGCGGGTTGAGGCTCACGAACAGCGGCTTGTCGTGGTCGATGCCCTGCAGATTGTTCATCCAATAGGTCACCGCGACGTCGTTCATCGGCACGCCCTCGCGCTGCCAGCGCAGGAAATTCCAAGAAGCCCAGGCGCGGCGCCGCTTCGGCATCAGCCTGGCGTCGCGATGCAGATAGATCGTGTTGGGCGAGTATTTGATTGCGCCGAGAATGCTGCGCTCCTGCTCGTCGGCATCGGCCAGCATCGCAAGCGCCTGATCGCTATGGGCGGCGATCACGACATGATCGAAGGTGTCGCGATGGCCGCTGCTGTCCGCCACGACCACGCCCTGTCCGCTGCGCTCGATGCTGGTGACGGCGCTGCCTAGCCGGATCTGGTTGCGATAGGAGGCCGTCAGCTTCTCGACATATTGGCGGCTGCCGCCCTTGACGGTTCGCCAGACCGGACGGTCATACTGCAGCAATCGGTGATTGCTGAAGAAGGCTACAAAATTCTCGGCGGGAAAATCCAGCATCTCGGATGCCGGCGCAGACCAGATCGCCGCCCCCATGGGGGCCAGATAATCGGTCAGCAGCCGTGGCGCGAAATGATTGCGCCGGAAATAGTCGCCGAGCGTCAGCCCCTGCAGGCGGCCGGCCTTGAAGTCGGCGACGCTTTGCTCGTTGAAGGTCAGGATGTCCCGCAGCATCCACAGATAGGACGTGGACAGCAGGTTGCGCGGCTGGGCGAACAGTCCTTTGGCGGTATCGAGCCAATTATCACCGCCGCCCTTCCACTCGAAGCGGCCCGCATCCGCCGTCACCGCGAAGCTCATGCTGCTGGCGACCGTCTCGACCCCGAGATGATCGAACATGGCGGTCAATTCCGGATAATTCAGCTCATTGTAGACAATGAAGCCGATGTCGACAGCGACAAGGCTGCCATCATAGTCGATCGTTATGGTGTGACTATGGCCGCCCGGACGGAGATCTCGCTCGTAGACGGTGATCGGATAACGCTTCGCCAAGGACCAGGCTGCGGCATTCCCCGCAATACCTGTTCCAACCACCGCAACTCGCATGAAGAGCCCCCTGAAGTTCACATGCAAGTTACGGAGCCCCCGCCAATGGGTTTCACCCTGCGCTCCGCGCGTCACACTTGTCCAAAATGCCATCCGAGAGATGAAATCTTGGTAAGGCGCGCGCCCTGAACTCGCACCCTGTCGTGCAGAAAACCCGCTGATTTGCGGGAGATTCGTCGATCCGGCCGTCCAGATCGCCGTCGTAGCGGAACGGGACAGGGGGCCCGCGGGGCTGTCCGGCGCCGTGGGGGGCGGCTAGAATGAGTCGTAAGACGACAGGGAAGCATCACGCCAGTGTCCATCGTGCAGATCGCCGTCGACGAGCCTCGCCGCGCGCCCGCTGAGACGCGGACCGTTGCCGGGAAGCGGGAGAGCCGCGTGTCCGCGGGCCTGCGGCATTTCGTCCGCTGGTTCGCGGCGATCGGTCTGGCGGTCAACGCCGCTGGCTGCCTGCTGACGCAGGACATTCCGGATCCGGCCCTCGACATTCCCAACCGGTACAAGTCGGCCGCCGGCGCGGACATGGCTGCGCCGCCGACGCTCGACTGGTGGCGGGGCTTCGGCTCCCGTGAGCTGACTCAGCTGATGGAGGAGGCGCAAAGCGTCAACCTCGATATCGCCGCCGCCGTGGCGCGCTTCCGGCAGGCTGATGCGCTGGCGCGGCAGGCCGGCGCGGCGCTGTTGCCGAGCCTGTCCGCGACCGGGCAGGAGACCTATTCGCGCACGTCAGGCTCGAGCTCGAGCGGGCTCACCAATGGCGGCCGCGAGGTCGTCAATTATCAGGCCTCGCTGTCGGCGAGCTATCAGCTCGACTTCTTCGGCCAGAACCGCGACGCCCTGCAGGCCGCGGAGGAGACGGCGGTCGCCAACCGCTTCGACCGCGACGTCACCCAGCTGACGACACTGGCCACCGTCGCCAATGCCTATTTCCAGGTGCTGGCGGCGCAGGATCGGATCCGCACCGCCGAGCGCAACATCGCCAGCGCCACCCGCGTGCTCGACGCCATCCGCGAGCGCCAGAAGGCCGGCACCGGCAACGACCTCGACGTTGCCCAGCAGGAGAGCGTGCTTGCCAACCAGAAGGCGGCGGTCCCGCCGCTGCGGCAGACGCTGGACCAGAACGTCAATGCGCTCGCCGTCCTGGTGGCGAGATCGCCCGAGGGCATTCGCGTCAGTGGCGGCTCGCTCGACCAGATCAAGACGCCGCGGGTGACGCCGGGGCTCCCGTCCGAACTGCTGACGCAGCGGCCGGACATTCGCCGTCAGGAAGCGCAGCTGGCCTCCGCGACCGCCAATGTCGGCAGTGCGCGGGCGCAGTTCTTTCCGAGCATCCAGCTGACCGGCAATGGCGGTTACCAGAGCGCGGCACTGGTCTCGCTGTTCCAGCCGCACGCGGCATTTTTCAGCCTCGCGGGCAGCCTGACCCAGCCGATCTTTGATGGCGGCCGGATTCTCGGCAATTTCGAGAACGCAAAAGCGCGCCAGGATGAACTGCTGCAAACCTATCGCAAGACCGTCATCCAGGCCTTCACCGACGTGAACAACGCGTTGTTCGCGATCAAGCAGACGACAATCCGATTGCAATTGCAGCGTCAGGTCGTCGCCGCGTCGCGGCGGGCCTTCGAATTGTCGGAGCAGCAGCTGCGCGCAGGTACTGCCGACATCGTGACCGTCTTGAACACGCAATTGACGCTGTTCCAGGCGGAGGACGCGTTATGGCAGGCCCAGCTGGCGCGGCTGCAGGCGTTCGTCAGCCTGTATCAGGCGCTGGGCGGCGGCTGGGAGCCGCGCATGGAGAAGTCGGCCGATGCTCTTTAAACCGGACGAGAAGGGAGCAGGAGCCGTGAAACGGGCGCGGGCCAGCGTGGCCCGGCGGCTGGTGTCGATCACGATCACGCTGCTGATCCTCGGCGGCCTTGGCTATATCGGCTGGATGGCCATGCAGCAGAAGCAGCAGCAGGGCAACCGATTCGCCCGGCCCGACCTTCCGGTGCCGGTGCTCGCGGCCTCGCCTGTCATCAAGGACGTGCCGGTCTATCTCGACGGCGTCGGCGCGGTCCGCGCCCTGAACACGGTGACGGTGCGATCGCAGGTCGACGGCAAGCTGATCGCCGTCAACTTCGTCGAGGGGCAGGACGTCAAGCAGGGCGATGTGCTCGCCGAGATCGATCCGGCCATCTATCAGGCCCAGTACGATCAGGCCGTCGCCAAGAAGGCGCAGGACGAGGCGCAGCTTGCCAACCAGAAGCTCGATCTCGCCCGTTACGAGCAACTCGCCGCCAGCAGCGCCGGCTCCAAGCAGCAGGCCGATACGCAGCGCGCCGTCGTCGCGCAGCAGCAGGCGCTGATCAAGGCCGACCAGGCGGCGATCGACAATGCCGCGGCAACGCTCAGCTACACCAAGATCGTGGCGCCGATCTCGGGCCGGGCCGGTCTGCGCCAGGTCGACCAGGGCAACATCATCCGCGCGTCGGACGCCACCGGCCTCGTCGTCATCACCCAGCTGCAGCCGATCGCCGTGCAGTTCAGCCTGCCGCAGCAGCAGATCATGCGGGTCAATGCCGCGGCGGCGAAGGGACAGCTCGCGGTCGACGTGTTCGGCAATGACGGCGTCACCGTGATTGATACCGGCACCCTGCGGGGCATCGACAACCAGGTCGATCAGACCACCGGCACGCTGAAGCTGAAGGCAGAATTTCCAAACGCCAGATTCCAGCTGTGGCCAGGCCAGTTCGTCAATGTGCGGCTCAAGGTCGAGACGCTGCCGCAGGCGATCACCGTGCCGACATCGGCCGTGCAGCGCGGGCCAGCCGGCACGTTCAGCTACGTGATCGGCGAAGGCGATGTCGCTTCGGCGCATCCGGTCACGGTCGTGCAGCAGAACGAGAGCGAGGCGGTGATCGCGAGCGGGCTCAGCCCATCCGACCGGGTGGTGACGACCGGATTCGCCAATCTCGCCGATGGCGTGAAGGTCGTGATCGGGCGCGCCGAGCAGACGCCGCAGGCCGATCTTGCGCCGCGCAAGCGTGGCCGCAGCCCGCAAACCAAGGATCAAACCAAGGATCAAACCAAGGAAGGCGGCGCTGCGCCCGACGGCACAGCCAAAGACGGCGAGCACAGGCGCAGGCCGCAAGGCGATGGCCAGAGCGGGCAGGCGGGCTCGGCCGGCGCGCCGCCGCCGCCTCAGGCGGGTGGTGAGCAGGGACGTGGCGCGAGGCCGCAGCCATGACAATGACAGCGTGACGGGCAGGTCGCGATGAGCGTCTCCGAACCCTTCATTCGCCGCCCGATCGCGACCTCGCTGCTCGGCGTCGCGCTTTTGATCGGCGGCCTGCTCGGCTATCTCGCGCTGCCGGTCTCGGCGCTGCCACAGGTCGACTTTCCCACGGTGCAGGTGACCACGCAGCTGCCGGGCGCCAGCCCCGACGTGATCGCCGCGCTGATCACCGCGCCGTTGGAGCGGCAGCTCGGTCAGATCCCGTCGCTGGCGGCGATGAATTCGACAAGCTCGTTCGGCGTCAGCCAGATCTCGCTGCAGTTCGACCTCGGGCGCGATATCGACGGCGCCACGCAGGACGTGCAGGCGGCGATCAATGCCGCGGCCGGCGTGCTGCCGAAATCGCTGCCTTATCCGCCGACCTACGCCAAGGTCAATCCGGCCGACGCGCCGGTGATCACGCTCGCGCTGACCTCGGATACCGTCTCGCTGCGGGCGATGAGCGACATGGCTGATACGATCCTGGCCCAGCGTCTCAGCCAGGTCTCCGGCGTCGGCCGCGTCTCGGTGCTCGGCGGATTGAAGCCCGCGGTGCGTGTGCAGGCCGATCTGGCGCGGCTTGCTGCCTATGGCATTTCGATGGAGGACCTGCGCGCCGCCATTGCCGGCGCCAACGTCTCCGGACCGAAGGGATCGTTGGATGGCGCGCAGCAGGCCTATCTGATCACCGCCAATGATCAGATCGCCGCTGCAGACGCCTACCGGCCGATCATCATCGCCTACCGCAACGGCTCACCGGTGACGATCGGCGACGTCGCCACCATTGTTGACGGGCTCGAGAACGATCGGACTGGCGGCTGGTACCAGGGCGTGCCGGCCGTGATCCTCGATATCCAGCGTCAGCCCGGCGCCAATGTGATCGAGGTCGTCAGGCAGATCCGCGCCGAGATCCCCAAGCTGCAGCGTACGATTCCGGCCGGCGTGAAGCTCGCCATCGTCAGCGACCGCACGGTGACCATTCGCGCCTCGGTGCATGACGTGCAGTTCACGCTGGTGCTCAGCGTGGTGCTGGTCACGCTGGTCGTGCTCCTGTTCCTGCGCTCGCTGCGCGCCACGATCATTGCCGGCGTGGCGCTGCCGCTGTCGCTGATCACGAGCTTCGGCGTGATGTATTTCGCCGGCTTCAGCCTCGACAATCTGTCGCTGATGGCGCTGACCATCGGCACCGGCTTCGTCGTCGACGACGCCATCGTGATGATCGAGAACATCGTCCGCCATATGGAGAACGGCGAGAGCGCGATGAACGCCTCGCTGCGTGGCGCCCGTGAGATCGGCTTCACGGTGATCTCGCTGACGGTGTCGCTGATCGCGGTGTTCATTCCGCTGTTGTTCATGTCTGGCCTGGTCGGCCGCATGTTCCGCGAATTCGCGCTGACCTTGACGATCGCGGTCGTGACCTCTGCGGTCGTGTCGCTGACCCTGACGCCGATGATGTGTTCGCGGCTGTTGAAGCACGCCAGCGAGGAATGGGTGCTGCCGGGGCTGAACGCGATCAGCCGCTTCATCGACCGCACGGTTGCCGTCTATCACCGCAGCCTGCTCTGGGTGCTCGACCGCCAGACCGAAACGCTGGTCGTCACCTTCGCGACGCTGGCAGCGACCCTGGCGCTCTACGTCGTCGCGCCCAAGGGATTTCTGCCGCTGCAGGACACCGGCTCGATCACGGCGGTGACGGAGGCGGGCCCGGACGTCTCGTTCGCCGAGATGCAGCGACGGCAGCAGGAGGTGGCGGCGGCGATCCAGGCGGACCCGGAGGTGGTGGGCGTCGTCTCGGTGATCGGGGCCGGATCGGTCAACCCGACCACCAATGTCGGCCGCCTCGTGATGACCTTGAAGCCGCTCGGCGAGCGGCAGGACGGCGTCGCCGCGGTGATCGACCGGCTGAAGCAGAAGACAGCCGGAGTGCCGGGCATGACCGTGTACTTCCAGCCGGTCCAGGACGTGCAGATCTCGACCCAGGCGAGCCGCTCGCAATATCAGTACACGCTGACCGGCGCCGATGCCGGCGACGTCGCGAAATGGGCTGGACAGCTGGTGGCAGAGATGCGGCGCGACCCGCTGTTTCGCGACGTCTCATCGGAAGCCCAGGAGGGCGGGCTGCGCGCCGAACTGACCATCGACCGCCAGCGCGCCGGCCAACTCGGCGTCAGCCTGCAGGGCGTCACCGACACGCTCAACGATGCGTTTGCGCAGCGCCAGATCTCGACCATCTACGGCCAGGCCAACCAGTACCGCGTGGTGCTGGAGGCGATGCCGATGTATCAGCGCGACCCTTCCATCCTGTCGAAGCTGTACCTGCCGGGCGCGGGCGGCCAGGTGCCGCTGTCGGCGGTGGCAAGTCTGAAGCGCACCACGGCGCCGCTGGCGATTTCGCATCAGGCGCAATTCCCGGCCGTGCAGCTGAGCTTCAACCTCGCGCCCGGCGTGGCGCTGAGCGAGGCGGTCGACGCGCTTCACGCCACCGAGAACCGCATCGGCATGCCCGGCAGCATCATCGGCGTCTACTCCGGCGATGCCGCCGAATTCGCCAAGTCGCTCGCCGGTCAGCCCTGGCTGCTGCTGGCGGCTGTCATCACGATCTATATCGTGCTGGGCGTGCTGTATGAGAGCTACATTCATCCGATCACGATCCTCTCGACCTTGCCGTCGGCTGGCGTCGGCGCCATCCTCGCCTTGATGCTGTTCGGCCAGGATCTCTCGGTCATCGGCCTGATCGGCATCATCCTGCTGATGGGCATCGTCAAGAAGAACGCGATCATGATGATCGACTTCGCGCTGGAGGCTGAACGGCACGAGAACCGCACGCCGTATGATGCCATCGTGCAGGCGTGCCTGTTGCGCTTCCGTCCGATCATGATGACGACGCTGGCCGCGCTATTCGGCGCGCTGCCGCTGGCGATCGAGAGCGGCACCGGCTCGGAGCTGCGCTTTCCGCTCGGCATCTCCATCATCGGTGGCCTGCTGCTGAGCCAGTTGCTGACGCTGTACACGACTCCGGTGATCTATCTGGCGCTCGACCGCCTCAACCGCCGCTTCGAGACGGCGCTGCCGCCGGCGCCCGACCTGCCGTCGCCGCCGATCGCGGGCGCCACCGAAGGCATCCAGTGATGGCCTTCTCGATCTCCGAGCCGTTCATTCGCCGGCCGTTCGGCACCACGCTGCTCTCGATCGGACTGTTCCTGGTCGGGATCGTCGCCTACATCTTCCTGCCCGTGGCGCCGGTGCCGAACGTCGACTTCCCCTCGATCTTCGTCACGGCTACGCGCCCGGGCGCCGATCCCTCGGTCATGGCGGGCACCGTCGCGGCACCGCTGGAGCGGCGGCTCGGCGAGATCGCCGGCGTCGACCAGATCACATCCACCAGCTCGCTCGGCACCACCAATATCCAGATCCAGTTCTCGATCGGTCGCGACATCGACAAGGCCGCGCGTGACGTGCAGGCCGCGATCAACGCCTCGCTGTCGGACCTGCCGAGTGATCTGCCGGCGCTGCCGCGCTTCCGCAAAGCCAATACGGCCGCGGCACCGGTGTTCGTGCTGGCGCTGACCTCGAAGACGTTGACGCCGAGCGCGATGTACGACGTCGCCGATACGGTGCTGGCGCAGCGGCTGTTCCAGGTGCCAGGCGTCGGCAACGTCACCGTCAGCGGCGCCGACCAGCCGGCGGTGCGGGTCGCGCTCAATCCGGTCTCGCTCGCCAATGCGGGAATCTCGACCGACGACGTCAGGACCGCGATCATCAATGCCAACCCGATCGGGCCGGTCGGCATCTTCGAGGGGGGGCGGCAGAGCGAGACCATCGCCATCAACCGGCAGATGCGGACCGCGGCCGAATTCCGTGACATCCTGATCAAGAGCAGCAATGGCAGCTTCGTCCGGCTGTCGGATGTCGCCGACGTCGAGGATTCCGTGCGCAATGTGCGCTCGATCGCCTGGTTCAACAAGCAGCCGGCGGTGCTGATCCAGATCGCCAAGCAGGGTGACGCCAACGTCATCGAGACCGTCGACCGGGTGAAGGCGCTGATCCCCGAGCTCAAGCAGTGGTTGCCCGCGGGCATAGAGATCTCGACCCTGATCGATCGCACCGGCACGATCCGCGCCTCGGTCGAAGACATGCAATGGACCTTGCTGGCGACCGCCGTGCTGGTGATGGTCGTGGTATTTCTGTTTCTTCGCCGTCTCGTGCCGACGGTGGCGGCCGGCGTCTCGGTGCCGCTGGCGCTGGCCGGCACCTGTGCGGCGATGTGGCTCGCCGGCTTCTCGATCGACAATCTCTCGCTGATGGCGCTCGCGATCTCGGTCGGCTTCGTCGTCGACGACGCCATCGTCATGATCGAGAACATGTACCGCAATCTCGAGCACGGCCTGCCGCCGATGCGCGCCGCGCTCGAGGGCGCGCGCCAGATCGGCTTCACCGTGCTGTCGATCAGCCTGTCGCTGATTGCGGCCTTCGTGCCGCTGATCTTCATGGACGGTGTCGTCGGCCGCCTGCTGCGCGAGTTCTCGCTGACGCTGACCTTTGCGATCGTGGTGTCGACCCTGGTGTCGCTGACCGTCACGCCGATGATCTGTGCGCACTACATCAAGGAGACGCTGTCCGACCGCGCCAGCTGTTTCGACCGCATCGTCGAGGGCTCGCTGTCGGGCATGGTCCGCTTCTATGCCTGGACCTTGCGCGGCGTGCTGGTCTACCCGTTTCTGACCCTGATCGTGTTCTTCGCCACCATCGCGCTGACGGTCACGCTGTACATCAAGGTGCCCAAGGGCTACTTCCCGACCGACGATTCCGGCTTCATCATCGGCGCGACCCGCGCCTCCGCCGACATCTCGTTCCAGTCGATGCTGAGCCTGCAGCAGCGGCTCGCCGACATCGTGATGGCCGATCCGGCCGTCGCAGGGATCGGCTCGACCATCGGCGGCGGTGGCGGGCCGGGCGGCGCGACGTCGAACCGCGGCACGATGTTCATCAATCTCAAGCCGCCGGCGGAGCGGGACGGTGTCTCGACCGAGCTCGTGATCAACCGTCTAAGGCGCAGCCTCGCGATGGTGCCGGGCATCCGTCTCTTCATGTTCGCCGCACAGGATGTCCGCGCCGGCGGCCGGCAGAGCGATTCCGACTATCAGTACACGCTGAGCAGTCCCGATCTCGATCTGCTGCAGAAATGGGCGCCGATCGTCGCCAAGCGGCTGGAGACGGTGGAAGGCATCACCGACATTTCCAGCGACCGCGACCCCGGCGGCCTGCAGCTGGCGCTCCGGATCGACCGGCAGAAGGCGGCGAGCCTTGGCGTGCGCGTCCAGGACATCGACACCGCCCTGAACAACGCCTTCGCGCAGCGCCAGATCTCGATCGTCTACAGCCAGCGCAACCAGTACATGGTGGTGCTGGAGATCGATCCGAAATTCCAGACCGATCCGTCGAACCTCGATCGGATCTATGTGGCGGGGGCAGGGGACGCGCAGATTCCGCTCTCGGCGCTGGTGAAGGCCGAGCGAGGCCTGTCGCCGCTCGCGGTGTTTCACTCGCAGTCGTTCCCCTCCACCACCGTGTCGTTCAACCTGCTGCCCGACGTGCCGCTGCAGACCGCGACGGCGAACATCCAGCGGGCGGTGGACGAGTTGCATATGCCGGAAGGCATCCGCGGCGGCTTCGACGGCAATGCCGGCGACTTCAACAAGGGCAGCGGCCGGCAGCCGCTGCTGATCCTGTCCGCGCTGGTCGCGATGTATATCGTGCTCGGCGTGCTCTATGAGAGCCTGGCGCATCCGCTGACCATCATCTCGACCTTGCCATCGGCGGGGCTCGGCGCGCTGCTCGCTTTGCAGGTCACCAATACGCCGCTGACCGTGATCGCCTTCGTCGGCATCATCCTCTTGATCGGCATCGTCAAGAAGAACGGCATCATGCTGGTCGACTTCGCGCTCGAGGCCGAGCGGCAGCGCGGCATGTCGTCGGCCGATGCGATCTTCGAGGCCTGCCGGGTGCGCTTCCGTCCTATCCTGATGACGACCTTGGCCGCGCTGTTCGCCGGCCTGCCGCTGGTGCTCGCGACCGGGCCAGGGACCGAGCTGCGCCGGCCGCTCGGCATCACCATCATCGGCGGCCTGCTGGTGTCGCAGATCCTGACGCTCTACACGACGCCGGTCATCTATCTCCTGATCGACCGGCTGCGCCGCCGCTCGGCGCCGGAGCCGCTCGCCGCGCCGGCAGAATGAGGCGTTGTCGCGATGGTCGCGGGCGCGTATAGGCCGCGCTATGTCAGACCAGCCCCACGATCATCCGCCGCTCGCGGAAGCGCCACCCGATTGCCCGCACTGTCAGAAGCCGCTGCCGCTGTGCATCTGCGACAGCGTCACGCCGCTGGAGAGCCGCTTGGGACTGCTGATCCTGCAGCATCCGCAGGAGCAGGACCGTGCGCTCGGCACAGCGCGGCTCGCCGCGCAGCATTTCAAGACCGCGGTGGTCAGGGTCGGGCTGTCCTGGCCGAGTCTGGCCAAGGCGCTGGGCCGCGCCGTCGCAGACCCCGCGCGCTGGGCGATTCTTTATCTCGGGTCGGCCAAGGCGGCCGATCTCGACCCCGACAGCGAGGTGCTGGCCCTCACGCGGAAGGGAGAGGTCGCCGAGAACCAGCGCGCGATCCTCAAATCGATCGATGGCGTGATCCTGCTCGACGGCACCTGGAGCCAGGCCAAGGCGCTGTGGTGGCGGAATCCCTGGATGCTGAAATGCCAGCGCGTGATCCTCGGGCCGCGCCGGCCCTCGCGCTATGGACATCTGCGCCGGGAACCGCGCCGCGACGGGCTGTCGACCATCGAGGCGGCGGGCCTGTTGATGGCGGCGCTGGAACGCCGACCGGAGATCGCCGCGGCCCTCGACGCCAGCTTCGAGCGCATGCTGGCGCGGTATCAGGAGGTCGAAAAAGAGCATCCGGAGCTCACCCCGCGGCCCAAGCCCCGCGGCAAGCCGGATCGGCGCGGCCGTAAACGCCGGGTTTAGGAACCAAAGGTACGCTTCTTGCATTGCAGCATAGCATGAGGAAGCGAGCTATGCAGGACGTCGAAAAGTCGAACGTGGTGCAATTCCGGGATTATGCGAGCCGGCGGGTCAGTCGCGCGGGAGTGGAGCCATCCGCAACCTGCTCCGGGACAGGACAGCGCTGCGCCATCCTGGCGTGGCCGCGGGGACAGGCGCCCTATCCCGGAGGGATCGACGATCTGCCGGTCTAGGTCGGAAGATCCGACCGAGTGACGACGCTAACCGTTTGATTTGATTGAGTGGAGGCCACGACCAGAATTGAACTGGTGTAAACGGTTTTGCAGACCGCTGCGTAACCACTCCGCCACGTGGCCCCAACACGGCGGATCGATACCGGAGATCAACGGCTTAAGCAACCGCCCTGTTTCGTTCCGTCCACCAGTTCTGAGATCGCTCTCTTGGATCGGGTCGGACACGCGGCAGCCCGTTTCCGAACTCGCCCGAGTCCCGCAGAAGCCCAGGGCGAAGTCTGGTCGGTGACGTCCTGCGAACAGCGGGCGAACCTCAGTGGACCCGTCCGAGCATCCTTTTCAGACCACTGTCCGCATCCGGAGCAGCCTCGTGAAACAGGTCCGTTGTCATGATCTTGTCGGGTCGCACGGCGCGTTGGTGTGAATAGATCGTAGCCCTGACGGTCGAGGTCTCCAGGTTGGAGCGCGATCCTCACGAAGCGGCGCGAGCGACGTCGGGATATCCTGACTAACGAACATTGCGCAGTGCATTGGTGAGCAGACGTTCGTCGATGAAGTTGGCTGCGTGCAATTCCTGACCAGGTCTCACATACAAAAAAGATCAGTTTTACGCCGTCTTGCGGGCTCGACCGGAATGAGCAGCGTCAGGACATCGCTATCGCCGCTCGGATGCGGATGCTTGCTGTGCGAGTTCTGCATTCGGCATGCGAGATGTCGCTCGTGGATCGCGTGCTGCACCTGCAATGACGCGCAGCAGCGACGATAGTTGATAACTTCGCGGCGAAATCGCGTAGCGCGCCTTGATTTTGTCAGGTTGTGTTGATGTAATTGTTCTATGATAGAGTGCGCTGCGGGACGCTGGGCGGCAGAGCAGCATTCTCTCGAATCACGCACGACATCACTCGCAAAGATCAATCATGAACGATCATCCGACACGCCGCTCGGTGGTTCTCGGCACGCTTGTCGCATGCGCGTCTGTCACGGGCGCAGCGGCCGGCGATGAGGACGATCCGCGCAAGGAGAAGCGGCCGCAGAAGGGCGACCTTCTCGTGTTCTCGGAAGGGGAGCGCGCGGGGCAGACGATCACGCCGGATGATTTGAAGGTCGGCGAACCGCCGGTGCACGCGTGGCCGAAGGATGCAGCGAATGCGATCGTGCGCGATGGGTCGCGCTTGAACGAGGTGCTTCTCGTCAGGCTCGATCCTAACGAACTCGACGAGGACACGCGCCCGCGCGCGGCCGGCGGCATCGTCGCTTATTCGGCGATCTGCTCGCATGCGGGCTGCCCAGTGACGGCCTGGATCAAGGCGACGGAAGGCAACGACGAAGTCTTCAAATGCATGTGTCACAACTCCGAATATGATCCGCGGCGTGGCGCGCAGGTGGTGTTCGGGCCGGCGCCGCGCAGGCTGGCTGCGCTGCCGCTCGTCATCAAGGATGGCGCTCTCGTGATCGCTGCCCCCTTCATCGGAAAGGTAGGTGGCCAGCAGGGCTGATGAGGTCTCGTGTGCCTATCGGAACTCGCATCGTCTCGACAGTCAAACGTCACGACAATTGAAGCGAAAAACGAAAGCAGGGGAGGTTCGTCCATGACCATCACGTCGAAGACCATCAAGCAATGGCTGCTCTCGAGCACCGTCGCGTTCACCTGTGTCGCCGCACAAACCGCGCTCGCCGGTCCGATCGAGAACTACAGTCCCGTCACGCCGGCACGGTTGGAGAATCCGGAGCCCGGCAATTGGATGCTCTACCGCCGCACCTATGACGGCCAGGGCTACAGCCCGCTCGACCAGATCAACACCACCAATGTGAAGAATATGGTGCCGGTGTGGACCTTCGCCACGGGCGTGATCGAGGGCCATGAGGCGCCGCCGCTGGTCAATAACGGGGTGATGTTCATCACCACACCGATGGGACAGGTGATCGCGCTGAATGCCAAGACCGGCGATCAATACTGGCGCTACAAGCGCGAGCTGCCCGAGGATCTGTTCCAATTGCATCCGACGAACCGTGGCGTCGGCTTGTGGCAGGACAAGCTCTATCTCGCCACGACCGACGATCACCTGGTCGCGCTCGATGCCAAGACCGGCAAGGTGCTGTGGGACAAGAAGGTCCAGGACTACAAGAAGGGACAATATCTGACGCTGATGCCGCTGATCGTCGACGGCAAGGTCATCGTCGGCGGCTCCGGCGGCGAGTTCGGCGTGCGCGGCTATGTCGTGGCCTACGATGCCGAGGACGGCAAGGAGCTCTGGCGCACCTTCACGATCCCCGGCGAGGGCGAGCCGGGGCATGACACCTGGAGCGGTGACGACTGGAAGAGTGGCGGCGGCTCCGCCTGGATGACCGGCACCTACGACACGGACACCAAGACCGTCTATTGGGGCGTCGGCAACGCGGCGCCGTGGCCCGGCGGCCTGCATCCGGGTGACAATCTCTATACCAGCTCGGTGATCGCGCTCGACCCTGCCACCGGCAAGATCAAGACGCATTTCCAGTACCACCAGAACGATTCATGGGACTGGGATGAGGTCGATGCGCCGATGCTGGTCGACCTGCAGCGCGATGGCCGCAGCTTCAAGAGCCTGATTCATCCGGGGCGCGACGCCATCTTCTGGGTGCTCGAGCGCACGCCGGAGCGCATCAACTACGTCAATGGCTGGACCTTCGTTCACACCGACGTGTGGAAGGGGATCGAGCCGGAGACCGGACGGCCGATCGTCGATCCCGCGCACAAGCCGACGCTCGGCAAGCGCGTCGACTTCTGTCCGTCGCTATGGGGCGGCAAGGACTGGCCATCGGCGGCCTACAGCCAGAAGACGCGCTTCGTCTATGTGCCGGCGAATGAGAATTTCTGCGGCGGCTTCACCGGCGAGAAGCTGCCGCTCGTTCCCGGACAGCTCTGGCTCGGCACCAAGGCGGAGGATATCGGGCTGACGGTGCGGCCGGGAGCGGACCATTTCGGCGAGCTGCAGGCGTGGGATCCGGCCTCGGGCAAAAAGGTCTGGTCGCACAATTTCCCGAAGTCACAGCTGTTCGGCTCGGTGACGGCGACGGCCGGCGATCTGGTTCTGGTCGGCGGGACCAATGACCGGATGTTCCGGGCCTTCCACGCCAAAACGGGCGAACTGTTGTGGGAGCAGAAGACCAACTCGGGAATCATGGGCATGCCGGTCGCTTATGAGGTCGACGGCACGCAATACATCGCGGTGCAGTCCGGCTGGGGCGTCGATGCGCAGCGCATCCAGGATGCGCTTGCCAAGGGCAACACCGGATTGGAGGACAATGTCCCGCAGGGCGGTGTGGTCTGGGTCTTCGCCGTCAAGAAGTAGAAGCGCAGTTGGTCAGGCGACGGCCGCACGCCGTCGCCTGACCGTTTGTGAGCACCGCTGCATTGCGCTGCAACATGGTGCTGCAATACGGCGATGTTGATTCGGTGTGTCGCGACGACGGCTCAGCCTGCCGCCGGGCAGAACACATGTCCGATCAGGATGCAGTCAGCAGGCCGCAAACCAGCCGTCGGGGAAGGGGATCAGCGGCCAAGCGCCCTGATTGTCGTTAGCTGCTTGGGGAAACCGCAACATCGAGAATAGGCGGGTCATCGAATCAATCTCGGGCTCAGGCGCAACTGCCGATCTTACAGCATCCAGCAACAGTTCATACTCGGCTTCGCTCATCATGGCCCTCGCGCAATCTGCGCGGCCACCATGTCAAAGCTCCACTCTGTCCAAATTGAACGGATCACTAAAATTGTAAGGATCGCGGACGAAGGGCTTAATTGGTTACCGTTATCTTTCGTTCCTCACGACGGTAGCCAAATCAGGTCGGGCGCGATGTGAACTGCGTCACATTCGCGGCGAGATTATCTTACCTGTCGACAATTGCTCGGAGCCGCCAGCCAGAGGCATTGCCCTGGCGATTCGCAGACCTCGCAAGCGAAGACGCCGCGACCACCGAACTGGCGTTCCGATGTGATTACTGCCGGCACTGCATCCTGGCAGGGGCGAACGCTTCATCGGGGGTAAGAATCTCGCGCATCAATTGCGCGAGGTCCTTCGGCTTGAAGGGTTTGGCCAGTCGATGAAGTCTCTGAACCCTCGCCGATAGTCCCAGGGACTCCGGCATTCCGTGGTCTGATTCGAGGACCATGCCCGACATCATGACGATCGGCATGTTCGGGCGCGCCGCACGTGCCGCTCGTATGACGTCGTTGCCGTCGATGTCGGCCAGATTGAGATCGATCAGGGCCGCGGCGAAATCGCTGCGGGCAACAACGTCAAGAGCCTGGCGTCCGTCGGTCAGGGCAGTCACCGCATATCCCTCACGAACTAGAAGATGCTGAATGACACAGCAGACACCAACTTCGTCATCAACGACCAGGATGTTCGTCATGAGGCTCTCCGCTCAGATGCCGGTGTGGTGCGAGGTTGCCGCGCGCGTCGGCGAGAAGCCGCTGGCGGACCTCGATGGCGCGATCCACAGCTTCGAGCAGATCAAGGAGGTCGAACGGCTTCTGCAGCGCAGCCGTCGCCCCGAGCTTGATCGCCATTCCGAGGAAGTCGGGAGCTCCCTGTTTCTTGTCCGTGAATGCGTAGCCGGAGATTGCGATGAACGGAACGGTCGGATCGATCTTGATCAATTCGCGAATGGTCGCAATTCCGTCCATGCCCGGCATGAACATATCGATCACGACAGCGTCGAATGACACGCTGCCGATCAAACGAATACCGGTCGGTCCGTCGGGCGCGAGAAAGACGCAGAACTTCTTCTTTTTGAGCAGGGTTTCAAGCGCCGCGCGCGTCGCAGAATCATCATCGATAATGAGAACAGTAGGCATGGGCCACCTCAGTATCGGCCTGACTGAAGGACACGCACGCGACAGACAATGCATCAAGACTCAAAACGAATAAGTAATTGACACTGAATTAGTTGTATCAAGTTTGCAACCAGGAGTTTTACGGGCCACTACTGCGACCGTGTTGTTCCTCAAGTTGTGTACGATACGATGAACATGGAGCCATGATAGCGTTGGCGTCGATGTGCTGCTCATCACGTTTTGAGCATTGCGATCCATACGAGGCCCGACGCAATCAGTGCAGCGCAGGTTGCTCGCCAGAGCGTGGCCTTTTCCTTCAGGACGACAATCCCGATCAGGCTGGCAAACAGAACGCTGCATTCGCGAAACGCGACGACGTTGGCGATCGGATTCCTGCTCAGCGCCCAGAGGAACACGGCGAAGGATGTCAGACCCAGCAGCCCGGCGATCACGACCGAAACATAGGCCGTTCGGATCTCGGCGAAGAGGACCGGGCCGCGTCGTATCGCCGCGACGAGGAGGAACACCAGGCTGTCGAGCACGATGATCCAAGCGGTGAACGAGGCCCATCCGGCCGCCTGGCGAGTCCCGGCGGCATCAACGACCGAATAGGCAGCAACCATCGCGGCAGCGAGGACAGCCGCAGCAAACGCGCGGCGATCGATCGAGCCATGGACGCGATCTCGCGCGAGGCCGATGATCCCAACGCTGATGAGTGCGATGCCGATCAACTGTCCGATCTGCGGCGGCTGCTGGAGCGCCAGATAGGCGAACACCGCTGCGAACAGCGGCACGCAGCCGCGGGCGATGGGATAAGAGCGCCCGAACTCGGCTGACCCGTAGGTCACCGCCAGGCTCGCTTTGTACGCCGCATGCAGCACAAGCGACGCCAGGATGATCGGCCAGGTCGAGGGGGAGGGAATCGGGACCAGGAACAGGAAGGGTAGCGTCACGACGCTGCTGACCAGACCCATCCCGGCCAGGATGGAAAGGCCGCTGCCATTCTTGACGATCGCGTGCCAGCTTGCGTGAAGCAGACCGGCGAGCAGCATCAGAAGCGCGGCGATTGGGTCCAACGGCGAAGGTCTCGCGGGTATCAGCTCTCGGGCCGCCAGCAGGCCGGCGCGAAATAGGGGACGGCATCGCGCTCGAACGCCCGGCGCGAGATGATGCGGCTCGAGGGGGAGATATCGAGCGCTTCCCACTCCGTTCTGTCGACGAAGCGCAGCGCCGCGATCTCGTCGCCATCGGCTGCGAGCGCACCGCCGATGACGGCTGCCTCGAACGCGATCACCGTGTAATAAGTCAGATCTCCGTTGGGATAGCGGATGAGGAATTCGGGGCCGCCAAACACGCCGAGCAGGCGCTGGGGACGGACGAGCAGACCAGTCTCCTCGAAGCATTCGCGCGTCGCGGCGTCGGCGGGATGCTCGTTCGGATCGATGGCGCCGCCGGGCAGGGTCCAATGGCCCGTCTCCGCGTCGCGGCCGAGCAGGATCCGACCCTGGTCATCGAACAGCGAGATCGAGACGGCCGTGGTCGCAAGCAGATCGTGGCCGACCTTGCTGCGGACGGCTCTCAGGTGATCGGAGATGGGCATGGCTGACGTTGCCTTGGAGCTGGACTGGTCGCTTGCCCGACCGAATCGGTGACGTCAAGGCAGTTGGGGAGGCCGGGTCTTGCTGCGAGCAGTCTGCCTGCGGCACGGGATGCGCAGCGCACGCGTGCCTGTTCGAGCGGCCTACCTGTCAGATGATCTTGGGTTGGATTGTCTAAGCGAGCCAGTCGGCATCGGCCGAATTGGCTCCCCGGGCTGGATTCGAACCAGCGACCATTCGATTAACAGTCGAATGCTCTACCGCTGAGCTACCGAGGAACAGGCGAAGCAATGCCTCGCGAGCGGGGTGCGTATAACAAAGCCTTTTGGCCTTGCCTAGAACCAAATCGCATCTTTGTGACGATTGTCGCGCCGAGGCCAAAAACACGGAAAATCATGGGTTTATCCATGATCTGAACGCTTGATGGGCAGCCGTCGCCCACAATTGGGTGACAGGAATTTCACTAGAATCGGCGCAATCGGCTGCGGATAGTAGGCCGGAACTTGCCGCTGCCTCGGACATGGAGCCGTTTCAGATGTCGAACACCCCCTTTCAAGCCGCCGAAAGCGTGTCGTCACCGTCGCTGATTCCCGACCCGATGGAGCGACTCTCCGACGACGAGTGCCTGTCGCGCTTGGTCCATGCCGTCAGCCGCGGTGAGTCGGAGCGGCTGGATGAGGTTGCGCAGCTGCTCGGCCGCCTAGCGGTTGTGATCGAGTAACCCTCGACTCAAGAGGATCGGCCAAAACGACTGACATTCTCCGGCCGGGTCCGCGTCCGCCCGGGTCCACCGATCCATTGAGTCGGCGCCCCCGCGTGCTCCGAGATCCAATCCGACGCGACCTCGAAGACACGCGATTGCGGCGTTCGCCGATGAGCCGGCGGACGCTCGGTCCGAATCGAAGCGCTGCATGCGCCGCCATGCCGATGCGGCGCCAGGCCGTCGTCTGACCTGAGGTCTGACCCATGGTCTGACGATGTGCGCGGTGTATCCGGACGATCCGCGTGTTGCGTTTTCACCGACCTTGTACCAAAAGGGTGCGCAGATCGTTCGCGGTTCATCCTCTTTGCTTGCAGGTCTGCTCATGCTCCCCTTCGCGACGGCGCGTCAGAAAATGGTCGATGGCCAGGTGCGCACCAACGACGTTACCGACCACCGTGTGTTGGATGCGATGCTGACGGTGCCGCGCGAGAACTTCGTCCCGTCGGACCGGCAGGCGCTGGCCTATCTCGACCAGAATCTCAACGTGTCGGAAGCCGGCTCGGCCCAGCGCTTCCTGATCACCCCCATGCTGACGGGTAAGCTGCTTCAGGCCGCCGAGATCAAGCCGACCGATCACGTGCTCGTGGTCGGGTGCGCGACGGGCTACCTTGCCGCGCTTGCGGCGAAGCTTGCGGCCAGCGTGGTCGCGACCGATCCGGACCCAGCTCTCGAGGGGCGCGCCAAGCAGCTGCTGGCCGGCATCGCGAGTGTCTCTGTTCGCGTCGCGCCTGCCGTGCAGGGCGATCCGGCCGATGGTCGCTTCGACGTGATTCTTCTCAACGGGGCGACCGAGATCGCGGTCGATGGGCTGTGCCGCCAGCTCAAGGAAGGCGGTCGCCTGGTCGGCGTCTCCGCGAAGACCAAGCCGGCCCGTGCCATCAT
The DNA here is from genome assembly GCF_013179005.1 of Bradyrhizobium denitrificans. Taxonomy (NCBI): domain Bacteria; kingdom Pseudomonadati; phylum Pseudomonadota; class Alphaproteobacteria; order Hyphomicrobiales; family Nitrobacteraceae; genus Bradyrhizobium; species Bradyrhizobium denitrificans. Next base: position 52,434 of record NZ_JABFDP010000009.1, read on the forward strand.
CTTTACGCGATCCCATGGTGAAGTGGGCAGCAGGACCCTGTTCGACGCTGCGGCACCGATCCTTCCTGGTCTCGAGCAGGTCCCCGAGTTCGTTTTCTAACTCCTGCGGTTCCCTGGGGACGAGCCGCATTGGGCTGTGATCCGCTCAGGGCACGGTGGCTTTCGGTCGTCTTCACGGCTGCGGGCCGGCGAAAATCTGTTTCAAATCAGAAGTGTGGCTTGGATGCTGCACGTCGACAGTTTTCCGCATGGGTTCCGGGCAGAGAGGTTCCGTTGCGCAGGCATGGGGAATAAGGTGTGAGGTGCGCGGGAGTCTCTAACAGGTTTACGGCCCGGCTTTGGCGTTCGAGCCGGTAACAACAATGAATGGAACAGGGATGTTTGGGGTGAAGGTCGTCACCGCAGCGGCGGCTGCGGTCCTCGTGATGGCTTGCGCAGGCCCGACGCCTGCGTTGGCCGACACGATCGAGGCTGCGCTGGTGCGCGCCTATCAGAGCAACCCGCAGCTGAACGCGCAGCGAGCTCTCGTTCGCGCCACCGACGAAGGCGTGCCGCAGGCACTTTCGGGCTACCGGCCGAAGGTCAATCTTCAAGCATCGGGTGGAGTTCAGTATCAGGACGGGCAGGTCGCGCCCGGGACTGCGGCGGCCCATGGCCTATTGAGGCCCCGCAGCGTCGGCCTGACCGTGAACCAGACGCTTTACAACGGCCAGCAGACGGCGAACGGCGTCCGCAAGGCCGAGGCGAGTGTGTCGGGTCAGCGCGAGGCCCTCAGGGTGCTCGAACAGTCGGTGCTGCTGCAGGCTGCGACCATCTATATGGATTATCTGCGCGATGCGGCGATCGTCGAGGTTCAGCGCAGCAATACGCGGGTTCTGGAACAGACGCTCAAACAGACGCGCGATCGCTTCAATGTGGGCGAGGTCACGCGCACCGACGTTGCGCAGTCCGAAGCGCAACTCGCAGCCGGCCGCACGCAGCAACTGACGGCCGAATCCAATCTGACGGCCACGCGCTCGAACTTCCGCCGTATCATCGGCAACGATCCCGAGAACCTCGCGCCGGGCTCTCCCGTCGATCGTTACCTGCCGCCCTCGCTGCAGCAGTCGATCGAGACGGCGCTGACCGAGAGCCCCAGCGTAACCTCGGCGATGTATGGCATCGACGTTCAATATCTGCAGGTCAAGATCAACGAAGGAGCCTTGCTGCCGACCGTGACCGTCCAGGCCTCGGCAACGCAGGCCTACGAATCGCAGCTGACCTCCTATCGCTCCTTCAGCGCCGGCGCGGCCGCACAGCTCACTGTGCCGATCTATCAGGGCGGCGGCGAATATGCCTTGATCCGGCAGTCGAAGGAGACGCTGGCGCAGCAACGTCTCGCGCTCGAGCAGACCCGCGACCAGGTCCGGTCCGACGTGGTTTCGGCCTGGGGCAAGCTGCTCGCCGGCAAGGCGCAGGTGCAGTCGGCACAGGCGCAGGTGGCGGCCTCGGAAATCGCCCTGAACGGCGTTCGCGAGGAGGCCAAGGCCGGCCAGCGTACGACGCTCGACGTCCTTAACGCGCAGCAGGCGCTTGTCAATGCGCGGAACTCGCTTGTGAACGCCCAGCATGACCGCGTCGTTGCATCCTACACCGTGCTGCAGACGGTCGGTCGCCTGTCGCCGCAAGTGCTGCGGCTGCCCACGACGACGTATGATCCAACCGTGCACTACCAGCAGATTCGTGACAGCTGGGCTGGCGTCCGCACTCCCGACGGCCGTTAGTCGGATCTTAACTTCGATTCTTGATCCCTCGGCCATTGGCCGAGGGATTTGCGTTTGTGGCACATGCTCAGGTTGTGGTCGGCGGGCGACGCTTCTCCGTCAATTTCCGTGCTCCCCCGGTTGCGGGCGGCCGTTGCTTGCATTCAAATGTTGCCATGACATAGCCTCAAAATGGCCGCGGAACGATTCGCAGTGCGTCGGATGTTGTTCTAAGAATAGTCTCCGATCTGGTCAGTATCGTTCCGTTGTTTGCATCGATTGAGGCCGCGTCTGGGACAAGTCGGCATGACCACAGCGAAGTCCGAGCCACTTGGATCCGGCGCTTTTTGCATTCGCGCTAAGACGACGCGTGCGGCGGCGTCGCTGATTTGGAGTCGGAAATGACGCAGCCTGCAAAGGTCCAAGAACCCTCGATGGAGGAGATTCTGGCGTCGATCCGGCGGATCATTGCCGATGATGAGGCCAAGCCCCCGGCAGCCGAAAAAGCTGCTGCACCTGAGCCCCCCAAGGCCGAGAAGCCGGCTGCGCCGGCACCGAAGCCTGTGATGAACGACGTTCCGCCGTCGAAGATTGCGGCGGCGGCTCCGGCGAAGGCTGTGACTCCGCCGGCCCCTGCGCCCGCGCCGGCGCCCGCAAGTAACAGCCAGGACGACATTGACGCATTGCTGGCGGGTTTGGATGAAACGACTGCGCCGGCGGCCGAGGCTCCGCCGGCTGAACCTGAGCCTGATCCCGAACCTGAAGTACTTGAGTTGACGGACGACATGGCAGTGGCCCCACCGACCCCCGCTCCAGCCCCCGCAGCGGCTTCCTTCCGCAAGGTCGAGCCGCAGGACGATATCGAGTTCATTGAATCCGGACGTCTTGCCCGTAAAGCGCCGCAGCCTGCAGCGGCCCCGGCTTTCGAATCGGCCTTCGAGGCCATGCCGCCGAAGCAGCCGATCCTTGCGCCGTCCACGGTGAACGCCGTGGAGTCCGCGTTCAATGCGCTCGCCAATACCGTGTTGAGCAACAATGCCCGGACGCTCGAGGATCTGGTCAAGGAAATGCTGCGGCCGATGCTCAAATCGTGGCTTGATGACAATCTGCCGGCCCTGGTCGAGCGCATCGTCAAGGCGGAGATCGAGCGGGTCTCGCGCGGCCGCTAGCGGCGGATCTTGTCGCGCGGGCTGCCGGTCTCCTGACGCAGGCCGGCTGTTTTCGCGACCCGGTTCCTCACGCAAGAGGGCTGGCGTTGTCTCCGTTTGCCATCAATGTTCGCCGCCGCTGTTGACTTGGCGGCGCGTGGCGGCTTTCTAGCCCGTTCAAGCTGATGCAGGCCCGGCGGATCGCAGCGTGCTCTCCCGAGAACGCGATCCCGGACCGGGCATCAGTCGAAAAATAGCCAAGTCCCAACAGCTTGCGTGAGCTTTTTCAGGTCGCGACCGAAGGCCAAGACGAGTTCCGCGATAGATGAATTGGACGGCCGGCCCTGCGCCCGCTGGAAATGTGATGATCGACAAGAATTATCAGCCCGCCGACCTCGAAGGCCGCATGTCCCTGGTCTGGGAGGATGCGCGCGCATTCTCCGCCGGCCGTCCCGATCGCCGGGATGCCGATCCCTTTACGATCGTGATCCCGCCGCCCAACGTGACCGGCTCGCTGCACATGGGGCACGCACTCAACAATACGCTGCAGGACATCCTGTGCCGGTTCGAGCGGATGCGCGGCCGGGACGTGCTGTGGCAGCCGGGCACCGACCATGCGGGCATCGCCACCCAGATGGTGGTCGAGCGCCAGCTGATGGAACGCCAGCAGCCGGGCCGCCGCGAGATGGGTCGCGAGAAGTTCCTCGCACGCGTGTGGCAGTGGAAGGACGAGAGCGGCGGGACCATCATCAACCAGCTCAAGCGCCTCGGCGCCTCCTGCGATTGGGGCCGCGAGCGCTTTACCATGGACGAGGGCCTGTCGAAGGCCGTCGTGAAGGTGTTCGTCGAGCTGCACCGCGCCGGCCTCATCTACAAGGACAAGCGGCTGGTCAACTGGGACCCGAAGCTGCTGACGGCGATCTCGGATCTCGAGGTGCAGCAGATCGAGGTCAAGGGCAACCTCTGGTACCTGCGCTATCCGATCGAGGGCAAAACCTTCAACCCCGAGGATCCGACCAGTTTCATCGTCGTGGCCACCACGCGTCCCGAGACGATGCTCGGCGACAGCGCGGTTGCCGTGCACCCGGATGACGAGCGCTATCAGCATCTCGTCGGCAAGCGCGTGATCCTGCCGCTGGTCGGCCGCGAGATCCCGATCGTCGCCGACACCTATTCCGATCCGGAGAAGGGCACCGGCGCGGTCAAGATCACGCCGGCGCATGACTTCAACGATTTCGAGGTCGGCCGCCGCCACGGCCTGCCGCAGATCAGCATTCTCGACCGCGAGGGTTGCATCGCCCTCGTCGACAACGAGGACTATCTGCGCGGGCTGCCCGAGGGCTCGGAGGAGTTTGCGCGGGAGTTCCACGGCGTCGAGCGCTTCGCCGCGCGCAAGAAGATCCTGGAGCGGCTGGAGACCTTCGGCTTCCTCGAGCGCGTCGAGCCCAACACCCACATGGTGCCGCATGGCGACCGCTCCGGCGTCGTCATCGAGCCGTACCTCACCGACCAGTGGTATGTCGACGCCAAGACGCTGGCAAAGCCGGCGATTGCCGCCGTCAAGTCAGGCGCGACGACGTTCGTGCCGCGCAACTGGGAGAAGACCTATTTCGAGTGGATGGAGAACATCCAGCCCTGGTGCATCTCGCGCCAGCTGTGGTGGGGCCATCAGATCCCGGCCTGGTACGGTCCCGACGGCAAGGTGTTCGTCGCTGAGACCGAGGAGGAGGCCGTCAGCCACGCCATTGCGTACTATGTCGAGCAGGAGGTCATCACGGCCGAGCAGGGCCGCGCAATGGCCCTCGACCGCAACAAGCGCGCGGGCTTCATCACACGTGATGAAGATGTTCTCGACACCTGGTTCTCCTCGGCGCTGTGGCCGTTCTCGACGCTTGGCTGGCCGGACGATACGCCGGAGGTGAAGCGCTACTACCCGACCAACGTGCTGGTCACCGGCTTCGACATCATCTTCTTCTGGGTCGCCCGCATGATGATGATGGGCCTGCACTTCATGAAGGAGGTGCCGTTCTCGACTGTCTACATCCACGCGCTCGTCCGTGACGAGAAGGGCGCCAAGATGTCGAAGTCGAAGGGCAACGTCATCGATCCCTTGGCACTGATCGACGAGCACGGCGCCGACGCGCTGCGCTTCACGCTCGCGGCGATGGCCGCCCAAGGCCGCGACATCAAGCTGTCGACCCAGCGCGTCGACGGCTACCGCAAGTTCGCCAACAAGCTCTGGAACGCCAGCCGCTTTGCCGAGATGAACGGCTGCACGGTGCCGGTGGGCTTCGATCCGGCCTCCGCCAAGGAGACGCTCAACCGCTGGATCGCCCATGAGGCCGCCGCTGCCACGCGCGAGGTCACTGAAGCTTTGGAGGCCTATCGCTTCAACGATGCGGCGAACGCGATCTACCGCTTTGTCTGGGACGTCTATTGCGACTGGTATGTCGAGCTCGCCAAGCCGACTTTGCTCGGCGAGGACAGCCCGGCCAAGGCCGAGACCCGCGCCATGGTCGCCTGGGCGCGCGACGAGATCCTCAAGCTGCTGCATCCCTTCATGCCTTTCATCACCGAGGCGCTGTGGGAATCGACCGCCAAGCGCGACGGCCTGCTGACCCTGTCGCCCTGGCCGCATCGCACGGACGTGCCGACCGTCGCCGAGATTGCCGCGCTGTCGGCCGCGAGCTTCGGCGATCCGCTGGTGCCGCCGGTCCTGGTCGCGTTCAACGCCGCCAGCTTCAAGGACGAGGCGGCCGAGGCCGAGATCGGCTGGGTGGTCGATCTCGTCACGGCGATCCGCTCGGTCCGGGCCGAGATGAACATCCCGCCCGCGACCCTGATGCCGCTGGCGCTGGTCGGTGCGTCCGCCGAGACGAAAGAGCGCGCGCCGCGCTGGAGCGACGTGATCAAACGGCTTGCGCGCCTTTCGGACATCTCGTTCGCCGACACCGCGCCTGAGGGGGCTGCTCAACTCGTGGTGCGTGGCGAGGTGGCGGCCCTGCCGCTCAAGGGCGTCGTCGATCTCGCCGCCGAGCGCACCCGCTTGGCCAAGGAAATCGCCAAGGCCGACGCCGATATCGAGCGGGTCGACAAGAAGCTTGGCAACGAGAAGTTCGTCGCCAACGCGCCGGAAGAGCTCGTCGAGGAAGAGAAGGAAAAGCGCGAGGCGGCGCTGGCCCGCAAGGCCAAGTTCCAGGACGCGCTGTCGCGGCTGCAGGGCGTGGGGTAGCTCCGCTCTCTCCGTCGTCATTGCGAGCGCAGCGAAGCAATCCAGGGTCCCGCGCGTAGCCCTGGATCGCTTCGTTGCTTACGCTCCTCGCGATGACGGAGGAAACGGCTTGCTCAGGAAGCGCGAGCCCTTCAGGCCGAACCGCCAGGGCAGCTCGACCGCCTTGGTGATGCCGATGCGGACGCCGGTGACGACCTCGACATCGGCCGGGCGCGCGAACAGCTCGATCGGTTGACGATCCAGCGGCAGGCCGTTGTGCGCAATCGTGATCCCCATCGCCTCCGTCAGCTTGCCGGGCCCTGAGCACAGCGCCCTGACATCCTCCAGCCGGCGCCGCCGCTGCATCTCGTCGACGCCGAGCGTCGGCTCGATCGCCCGGATCAACACCGCGCTGGCCGAGCCCTCGGCCTCGCAAACGAAATTCACGCACCAGTGAATGCCGTAGGAGCGGTAGACATAGGCAAAGCCGGGCGGGCCGAACATCACCTGGTTGCGCGGCGTCGGCCCGCGGAACGAATGCGCCGCCGGGTCGGTGTGGTGATACGCCTCGACCTCGACGATCACGCCCCCGACGCCGTCGACCAGGAACGTCGCCCCGATCAGCTCCGGCGCGACCTCCAGCACGGCGCGGGCGAAGAACGCCCGGGTGAGTCGTTGGCCTGCGGCCATCGGCCGAGGCCGTGAAACTCCGGGGGATTTTGCCGGTTTTTGCGCCATTCTCGAGAAAATCCGCCGCGATGAGCGCTGTTCCGCGCTGCCCATATCTGCCATGCCCTGGTATCCTCGGCCAGCCGGTTGCGGCGCGCCCCGGCACGGAATAGCTAGGGCGCAACAGAGGTTTGCCAGGTCCCCATGGTCACCATCGTCGACACGCTCTCGAACACGCCGCTGCGCCCGCGCCACCCCGAAAAAGCGAACCGGCCGGATTCCATCTCGCCGGCGAAACCCAGCTGGATTCGCGTCAAGGCGCCGACCACCCGCGGCTATGCCGACACCCGCAATATCGTGCGCGAGAACGGCCTCGTGACCGTGTGCGAGGAGGCGGGCTGCCCGAACATCGGCGAGTGCTGGGACAAGAAGCACGCCACCTTCATGATCATGGGCGACACCTGCACGCGGGCCTGCGCCTTCTGCAACGTCAAGACCGGCCTGCCGGCCGCGCTCGACGCCGGTGAGCCTGAGCACGTTGCGGAAGCCACCTTCAAGCTCGGCCTCGCCCATGTCGTCGTCACCTCGGTCGACCGCGACGATCTCGCGGATGGCGGCGCCGCCCATATCGCCGCGACCATCCGCGCCATTCGCGCGACATGCCCGACCACCACGATCGAGGTGCTGACTCCGGACTTTCTCCGCAAGGACGGTGCGCTGGAGCAGGTCGTCGCGGCCAAGCCCGACGTCTTCAACCACAATCTCGAAACCGTGCCGTCGCGCTATCTCTCGGTTCGTCCGGGCGCCCGCTACTTCCACTCGATCCGACTGCTGCAGCGGGTCAAGGAGATCGATCCCACCATCTTCACCAAATCCGGCATCATGGTCGGCCTGGGCGAGCAGCGCCACGAGGTGTTGCAGGTGATGGATGACCTGCGCTCGGCCGAAGTCGATTTTCTGACGATCGGGCAGTATCTGCAGCCGACCAAGAAACACCAAGCCGTGATGGCCTATGTCACGCCGGAGGAGTTTTCCAACTACGAGACCGTTGCCTACACCAAGGGCTTCCTGATGGTGTCGGCGAGTCCGCTCACGCGCTCGTCGCATCATGCCGGCGAGGACTTCGCCAAGCTGAAGGCCGCGCGCGACGCGCTCGCGCGCTGATCGAGACGAGATGCCGAGATTTTCCAACAAGCGGCGCGTGCCGCACACGGCCGACCAGATGTTCGACCTCGTCGCCGATGTCGAGCGCTACCCTGAATTCGTGCCGCTGTGCGAGCGGCTGGTGGTGCGGCAGCGCAGCCAGAAGCCCGATGGTCTCGAGGTGATCGTCGCCGACATGACGGTATCGTTCAAGCTGGTCAAGGAGACCTTCACCAGCCGCGTCACGCTCGACCGTGCGGGACGCAAGATCCTGGTCGAATATGTCAGCGGGCCGTTTTCGAGCCTCGAGAACCGCTGGAGCTTCGAGCCGCGCGAGCAGGGCGCCTGCGAGGTGACGTTCTTCATCGCCTATGAGTTCAAGAGCCGCATGCTGGCGATGCTGATGGGCTCGATGTTCGACACCATCTTCGCGCGCATGTCGGCGGCGTTCGAAAAGCGCGCCGATGCGATCTACGGCCGCAAGCCGGCGGTGTCGTCGACGTAAGGCCGCATCGCTCGCCGATTGTCGACCTCAGTCGGCGCCTCACCCTCAGTCGTCATCCCCGCGCAAGCGGGGATCCATCACCACAGGATCGCGTGTGGCGGCACGCCGGTGACTCCGATCTCGTTCTACCACATCTGCTGCGGCGTATGGGTCCCGGGTCAGCGCCTGCGCGGCGCCTCGCGCCGCTGTGGCTTGCCCGGGACGACACCGCGTTTGAAGCTGGCGCCTCCCAACTCGTAGCTCCGCAGCGCTGCTTGACGCGACGTGATACGTGGACGATCGAACCCTACGCCGCCTGCACGGCGTTCAAAAAGTCCTTCACCTTGCTGCGCAGCTCGTCGGCGTGCCTGGCGAGCTGGCCCGCCGCGCCCAGCATCTGCCGGGCGGCGCCGCCGGCGGATTCCACCGTCTGGCTGACCGAGCCGATATTGGTGGCGACCTCGCGCGTGCCGCTGGCGGCCTGGCTGACCGAGCGCGCGATCTCCTGGGTGGCGTGGCCCTGCTGGTCGACGGCGGTCGCGATCGTCTTGGCGATCTCGCTGATCTGGCCGATGGTCCCGCCGATGCCCTGGATCGCCGCGACCGTGTCGCTGGTCGCGCGCTGCATGGCGCTGATATGGGCCGAGATCTCGTCGGTTGCTTTCGCGGTCTGGCTCGACAGGCTCTTCACCTCCGAGGCGACCACGGCGAAGCCGCGGCCGGCATCGCCGGCGCGCGCCGCCTCGATGGTCGCGTTCAGCGCCAGCAGGTTGGTCTGGCTCGCAATGGCGTTGATCATGTCGGTCACGGCGCCGATCTTGGCCGCGGCATCCGCCAGGCTGTTGACCAGGTCGTTGGTCCGCGACGAGGCCTCGACCGCCTCTGAGGCGATCGTCGAGGAGGTCGCGACTTGGCGGTTGATCTCGCTGACCGAGCTCGACAGCTCCTCGGTCGCGCCGGCGACCGACTGGACGTTGGAGGAGGCGGAGTTGGACGCCGAAGCCACCAGCGCCACGCGCTGCGCGGCCTGGTCGGCAGTCGCGGTCAGCGAGGCGGCCGTCGTTTCCACCTCGCGAGAGGCGCCGGAAATGGCATTGGCGATCGCGCCGACGCTGGTCTCGAAATCCTTGGCGATTCGGTCCAGCGCGCGCTTCTTCTCCTCGCGGGCGGCGACCAGATCCGAGAGATCGCGGCGGAAGCTCATGACGTAGGTCTGGCCCTCGACCTGCGTCGGCACCAGCGTGATCTGCACCAGGGCCGGGCTGCCGTCGGCGCGCTTGGTGGTCCACTCGAAGCTGGCATGGCCTTCGCGCCTGGCTTGGGCGTCCATCTCGCGCACCATGTCGGCGGACCGCTTGCCGTTCGGCTGGAACTCCGGCGCCATCGTGGCGGGCGAGCGCGACAGCAGGTCCTGCTTGCTGCGGAAGCCGCCGAAACGGACTGCCGTTTCGTTGCAGGCGATGATCTTGCCCTCGGACATCACCAGAATGGCATCGCGATTGCGTTCGAAGACTTCGGTCATCAAGAGGTTGTGCGCGCGATCAGCCGACTTGCCGGAGAAGAAAGCCATGGGGGGTCCCGAATCCACTGTCAGAGAAGATTGAATCAGAGCTAGCAGGACAAAATTAACCAAAACCTTCGTGGCGCAGGCGCGCGGAAGAAATCGCCGGGCGTCTCAGCCGCCGGACAACCACGGGGACGCCTCTCCCGCAGATCGAGGCGGCGCAGCCGCGCGCGAGGTTTCATGCGCGATCAGCGATACGGCCAAGTTGCGCGTGGCTTTCGTTCACGAGACCGCTATGATGCGCCGGCGCGTTGAAGGTGTGGAGCACAGTTGCGGTTGGCCCTCAATCACCAGACCGCTATCTTCGCCTCAGTGCATGGCCCTGGCTTCAGGGCCATTTTTTTGGTCGCGTCCAGCCGATGCGAGTGGCGTCCTCGCTTCCTGTTTCAGGGCCGCGCTTGCGCCGCCAGGGCTGTCCCAGCGTATCGATCCGGACAAGCTCGGCGTTCCATTCGCGAAGCTTGTCAAAACTGGCGAAGAGCCACCGAAAGGAATCTTCCGGGTCGTTATGGCGGGTCTGAAACACGCCCGCCTGATGATGTTCGACGAGGTAGAGCAGGTTGTTCGAGGGCGAAAGCCTGACGATCTTCACGAACTTCTCCGCGCCAGCGTGATCGATGCGCAGCATGTCGCCCTTGAAGACCCGCATGATCGGTTGCGCCGCTGGCGCGTCATGCGACTCATTGGCTTGATTGGCCTGAAAGACGGTCGTGGCCCGCGCGATCCATCGGCCACTCTCGGCTTGCAGGATGTCGACGAAGGCATTCTCGCCCGTATTGTAGGACTTGTAGATGCGGCCGGCTTTGTCGCGGATCGGTACCAGATAGTCCGGCTTGATCGATTTGGTCAGGCGGACATGGCGAATGCCATTCGGGTGACCAGCAATGTCCCTGCGCTGCGCGAATGACAGCACCGCCGCTTTGAGCGTCTTGCCCTGCTGCCTTTCGCCGGCCACATGGGCTCTGACGAGGTCTCGCAAGCGGCGATCGCGAATGCGGTCGATCTCCTTTTCGCTGATGTCCACGAAGGTCTTCCGATAGACCAGATTTGCACCATCCTCGGTTTCGGGGTGTTCGACGGTCCCATAGGCGGTGTCTTCATGCAGGCGGGCCTGGAGGCCGTGATCGGGCTTGTGCGATACGAGCATCGCCTTCAGCCTGGTCTCGAGATCGATCCGGAACGTCGGCCAGGGCAGGAGAACTTCGATCGTCCGTCGCGTATCGTCATGCGCGCTCGCCATGCGGCGCAGCAGCGCCTGGTCTGTCAGTGCGGCCACCAGCGCGTCGATGGCATGATGACGGTGGTCCTTGCGGCTCTTCGCGGCTCTGTCGTCGCTTCCGGGCAGCAAATCGTTGAGCTCCCATGTTGCGCGGAGCAGCGCCGTCAGCCGGCCCGGCAGAACGTGGATCCTGTGCGGGTGGGTGACCGCTGCGAGATATTGCTTGGCGACGCGCGCCAGCCAGCTGGTCTCGTTGAGCAGGCGTGCCTGAAAGTCGCCGAGCTCCTCGAATTGCGCCCGCGCGCCTGGACCGAAGCGCCAGCGCTTGCCGCGCGGCAGGCGCGCTGCGCGTTCTGCAATGTCCGCCCAATCGTAAGGCCTGCCTTGGCGATGGCCAAAGGCCTCGAACGGCGTTCGATTGCCCTTCTCACGATTGGCGTAGCGCATGCAGACCACTTTGTTGGCCGCGCTGTCGTCCCAGCTGATCGAGAATGGGATGAGGTGATCGATATCCACATCATCAGAGACCAGACGTTCGAGGCCGATCGCCTCGCCCGTATAGGGGCATTCGCTTGCAACATCGCCTTGCTCGTCCCAGAGCCGAAGCTTGAGGAGATTGTGCGCGCTCGCGGGGAGCCCGAGCTTGCGCAATAGGGAGGTACGCCTGTCGTTCTTGCGCTGGTTCTCGGCCTGCTCGCGTTCGAGCTCCGCCAGCCGTCGGGGCGACAGCTTCAGGTCACGCGTCAGCTCGACGGTGATCTCGGCCGGCGGTCCATGCCGTCTGATGAGCTCATTGACGACGCGTCGCAACTGGCCGATCCCGATGTGAACGGTGGGATTCGGCAAGCGGCCCCAGCGCCGTTCGTTGGTGTCGCGCTCATCGTCCGAGCCCACGACATCGTTCTGCAGCCATTGTCCATAATAGGGCAGGTAGCCGGTGGGAGAGAGCTTGCCGCTCGGCAGCAAAGCGTGATCATAGCCGGCCGCGCTGGCGGCCTCCGCGTAGGTCCTGCCAGCTTCCATGAGCGGCAGGACCCGCTTGATCGCCCTCAGTCCAAGCCTGCAATATCCGTCAGGCAGCAAGGCGGACAACGCCCGCTGCGCAGCTGCTTCATCAAGGCGGTGAGTTGTCCCGAGCGAGGCGATGATCGCTGCTTCATCGAGCGCGCTCTCCAGCAGCGCGACGATGTCGATCTGACGATCCAGGGACCGGTCATGCCATGCCGGGCCAAAATGCCTCCTGGCGGACAGGATCGCGCCGGTCGCGTCGCCCTTGAGGTGATCACGCCGGTCGCTTTCAAGGTTGAACCGCGCGTCCGACGGCAATCCGAGAAGGCGGCGGATCTCATCGAAGCTGAGTTGGTCGGTCTGTAGCAGTGCCCGTGCGACCTTGTCCTGATCCTCCTTGCCAAGCCTGGAAGACGTGGGGCCAGTCTCCACCACGGCTAGATTGCGGACGTCCTGCCAGATGCGGAAACGCTGCGCCAGGGGATGCGACCAGGCGCAGCGAAAGCCGTCGACGTCGTCCTGGCTGGTGGCGGGGTCGAGCGAGCATTTCCCGATCGACGGCCGCTTCATCGCGCGTTGAGAGAAGATCGCCTCGCGGATCGTGTCATGCACTTCGGCCGTCATCGTTGGGTGATGCGGTGCCTGTGCCGCCCAGATGGCTTCGAACTCCGCATCAACCATCGCGCGTGTCGGATAGAATTCATACCGCGCCTGGACGTCGCCGCCGACAGGGCTGCGGGCGCGCACTGTGGCGCGGAGCTGATGACGGCGGTTGAGGAATTCGCCGAGCGTGCGCGCGCCGCACGCCTGCATCGATGTCTGCAGTCTGCCGGCCGCGGCCTTGATCGCGCTGGCGTCCTTGTCGCCTTGCTCGATCGCTCGATTGGCAAACAGGCCGCGCCGCTGGTTGAGGTGAAACAGCGCCCGGCCGACATGATGCAAAGGCAGCACTTCATCGAGCGCTTTCGCGCGGAGACCATAGGGATCGAGGCATTTCAATCGCTTTCGGGCCGGCTCATCGGCGGGCATCAAGCCGTGCTTGACCAGCAAGCCCATCAGCTTTCCGCGTCGCTGCAGATAGCGGTCTCGTCGTCGTCGTGCACTGCGTGCGAGGCGGCGACCGGCCGCATTGGATTGCTTGGATTGCGGGTTACGACCGTCGGGGAAAATCCTGACGCCGCCCGGGCCAAGGCCCTCGGGCTGTCCGTGATCGTCGAGCCAGACCACGAACCATCCCAGCGAATTGGCGCCGAGATCCACGCCCAGACGGTAGGCCCGTAAACTCGTTCTCTTCATGATGACTCATTACTCAACCTGCTCCGAGGAAGGAGCAGACAACCGAGCCGTCATTGTTCGATGGACGCAGCGCTGATTCAACTCTGAGGACCGGCTGCTTTGTTCTCGATTGCACCCCAGGTGTCGGATTGACACAACCTCAAGGGGAATAGATGCTGGTGGTGGTATCTATGTCGAATGCGTGGATAGAGGTTTTGCCAACGACGTAGCGGTCTGGTGATTGAGGGCCTCCCGTTAACAAGTTCGAATAGAGCACCAAATGGGGCGGGCTGCGGCTCGCCCCTTCCATTTGGTGGGCGCACTGGCGCGAGTCAGTTCGATGACGCAAGGAATCCAGCGTAATGGACCTTGCAGACGCTGCGCTCGCATCCGTGATCTCGTTTGGCTACGATCGTTGCGACGTCTCCTCACGAGGATTTTCATGCACGATCTCACCCGCTGTGTTCAGCACCCCACAGTGTCTCATGACGGCTTTTCGTCGCTCGCGGTTCCGACCTTTCGCGCCTCGACCATTGTCTATAGCGATCCGCAGGCGTTCGCGCATCGCGCGGAGCGCGGCCTGGACGGCTACACTTACGGCCTGCATGGAACGCCCACGACGCGGACCTTGGAAGCGCAACTGACGGCGCTGCATGGCGGCGAACGCACCGTGTTGGTTCCGTCCGGGCAGGCGGCCGTCGCGGTGACGATGATTGCGGTGCTCAAGCCGGGCGACAAGGTGCTGATACCGGATCACGTCTATCCACCGGTACGTGACCTGTGCGCGAACTATCTCGCGTCGCGCGGCATCTCTTACGCGGTCTATGATCCGCTGATCGGCGCCGGTATTGCCGACCTCATTGATGCCAGCACGAAGCTCATATGGCTGGAGTCGCCGGGCTCCGGAACAATGGAGGTGCAGGATGTCGCGGCGATCGCTGCCGTCGCGAAGGCGAGGGGCGTGCTGACGGGCTGCGACAATACCTGGGCCAGTCCGTTGTTGTTCAAGCCGCTGGCGCATGGCGTCGATTTCGCGATCGAGGCGCTGACGAAATATGTCGGCGGCCATTCCGACCTGCTGCTGGGCTCGATCACGGTCAAGGATCTGGCTCTGCACAGCGCGCTCAAGCAGGTGCTGGGCGTACTCGGCATCGGCGTCTCGCCCGACGAGGCGGCGCTGGCCTTGCGTGGTATCGAGACGATGGGCGTTCGCATCGCGCATAGCGGCCGTGTCGCGCGTGACTTTGCCGAACGGCTGCAGAGCGTGCCTGCGGTTGCGCGTGTTCTGCATCCGGCGCTGCCGTCCTGTCCGGGTCACGAGATCTTTGCGCGCGATTACACCGGCGCGAGCGCCGTTTTCAGCATCGTGATCCGGCCGGAGTTCACGGCGCGGATCCCTGTTGCGCTCGGACATCTGCGGTTGTTCGCGATTGGCGCGTCGTGGGGCGGCACCCACAGCCTGATCGCGCCGATGGACGTCGCGGCCAGCCGCACGGTGCGCCCTTGGAATCCGGTGGAGGGATTGGTCCGGCTCAGCATCGGCCTCGAAGAGCCAAACGAACTCTGGGAGGACCTCACGCGCTTTCTTGCGGCGCTCGGGTCCGGCTGAGCTGCGCTCGTTAACCTCGTGGCGGCTCACATCGGGCGCGGCGGTCCGGAGTTTTGCGGAATCGTGCCGGCTTGGCCGCGATGGTGTATAGAGGGGGCTCGTAATGGCTCGGCGCAAGCACGAGCGAAATCGACCAGGGATGGAGCGACGCATGATCGTCAGCGGCAAAGCGGTGATCCGCATCGTCCTCGGCGTGGTGGCCGTCGCCGTGACGGCGGTCGCGCTGATCTTCGTGTTCGACCCAGCCATCAATTTTGATTTTCCGCCCTCCGCCAGGGAGAAGACGGCAGCGGGCGCAGGGGCGCCGGCCCAGTCCGGATCGGGCGGGGTCGCCGTGCAAACTCCTGGCGCTCAGGACCAGGATCGCGCTGCAAGCCCGCTCGCCAAGATGCAGCAGCAGGCGGGTGGTCTCGCAGACGTGCTGAGCCCGCTCGTTCCTCAGCCGAGTGCCGATAGCGATTTGCCGGCGTTTGACGTGGTCAATGTCGACCCATCGGGTGACGCCGTCGTCGCGGGCCGGGCGACGCCTGGGGCCGCCGTGGAACTGCTGCGCAATGGCGAGGTCCACGATCGCACCGTTGCGGATCGTTCCGGGCAGTTTGCCATGGTTCCACGGCGGCTCCCTGCGGGGACCTACGATCTGACCTTGCGGGCGAAGCTCGCGGATGGGCGAGAGCTGTCCTCGAAACAGAGCGTTGCCGTCATCGTCGAGGCTGGCCGACAGCCGGCGACCGTGGCCCTGCTCGCGCCCGGCGAACCGACCCGCGTTCTCTCGAAGCCTTCGGGATCGATCCCGCAGGCGCTCGCGGTGGACGCGGTCGACGTCGAGCCGAGCGGCATCCTCCGCGTCAGCGGCCGCGCGCGGCCGGGGGCGACCGTGAGACTTTACCTGAATGATCGCCTGATCTCCTCGGCGACCGCAGCCGCCGATGGACGTTTGAACATCACCATCGGCAAGGACGTGGCGCGCGCCAGCAACGACCGGATCCGGCTCGACGAGGTGGATCCGAAGTCGGGATCGGTTCAGGCCCGGGCCGAGGTGCCGTTAAGTCTGCCGGAGGACTCGACGACCGCCTCGCTGCCATCAGCCGCGGGAGCTGCAGGCAAGGCGAACGGCAGTCCGGCAGCTCAGCGCACAGCGCTCGCAGCCGCGGGTGGTTCCCAGGACACGGTCGCTCATGCCGGCGGAGGTGAGCCGAAGATGATCACCGTCACCGTCGCCCGCGGCGACAGCCTGTGGCACATCAGCCGGCGCCTGCTCGGCGGTGGGACGCGCTACGCCGTGATCTACAAGGCCAATCGCGAGCAGATCCGCAGTCCCGACCTGATCTATCCGGGTCAGGTGTTCCTGCTGCCGGCCAAGCGATAATGCGATGCTACCCGCGATCACGCGGCTTGCAAGATTGGCGAAACTTGGGAGAAGCGGTGTCGGCAGATGGCCGCGTCAACCGGCGCTGAGCCGCACGCCGGCGCGCAGGAATTTCTGCGGGTCGACCGCCTCGCCGTCGATGCGCGTTTCGTAGTGCAGATGCGGGCCGGTCGAGCGGCCGGTCGAGCCGACCTCACCGATGATGTCGCCGATCTTCACCTGCTGGCCGATCTTGACGTTGATCTCGGAGAGATGGCCATAACGGGTGGACAGGCCGTTGCCGTGATCGACCTCGACCATGCGGCCATAGCCGCCTGACCAGCCAGCATTGACCACCTTTCCATTGGCGGTGACGCGGACCGGATCGCCTGTGGCTGCACGGAAATCGAGGCCCGTGTGCATCGCGGGCCGGCCGAGGAACGGATCGGAGCGCACGCCAAATCCGGAGGTGAACTCGACCTCTCCGATGACCGGCTTGCGATAGGGCACCAGCGACAGCGTGCGGTTCATCTTCTCGACCTGCGCGCGGGTGATGTTGATGCGATAGAGCTGGCGCTCGAACGGGCCGGATTCGGCGCCGAGCTTCACCGGCACGAAGGGGCCGCCCATCGCGCCCTTCGGGGCCGCAGCTTCGAGCTGGCCCATGTCGAGGCCGAGATCGGTGATCACGCCGCGCATCCGGCGCAGCTTCGATTCGAGCGTCTCTTCCGCCGACGACAGCATTGCCAGCTGCCGCGCTTCGACCTGGTCGAGCGAGCGCGTCAGCCGCGTCAGCACATTGTCGACGCCGGCGAGCTTGGTCGCCTGGTTCGGTTGCACGTTCGCCAGCACGGGGCTGCGCGATTCCAGCCGCGCCTCACGGTCTGGCGGCGCCGTGAAGATCACGGTATCGCTGATCGGCGACGGCTTCGGCGTGGCCGGCGCGGCGGACGGCTCGATCGCGGGGCCGCGCGCCGGCGGACGGATCGCGCCGGTCACATCGGGAATGCTGCCCAGCGCGGTGGCGCGGCCCTCGAGCGCGGTCTGGCGCTTCAGGATCTGGTCGAGCTTCTGGTCGAACTGCTCCTGGTCGAGCAATTGACGGCTGGTGGCGCGATCGACCTTGGCGCGCAGCTCCGCGATCCGATCCTCATAGGCGTATTGCATCTCGGCCTGACGGGCGATCAGGCGCGTCAGCACGTCGTCGCGGAATGCGAAATAGGTGGCGGTCGCCGCCGACCACAGGCCGAGCAGGCTGACGGTGCCGACGACGATCCAGAACACGACCGGGCCGATTCGGACCTGGCGGCCGGCATGCACCAGCGTGTAGTCGCTCTGCGAGGTGGCCGGAGCGGGGGCAGGGTGACCGACCGGAGAGCGCCGCTGCTGCACGGCGCGCCCGCGGTCATGCGAATGGTGCTGGGGATATTCGGCGTACTGGCCGGAACGATGCGACATCGACACTCCCGCGCCGGCCGGAGCTCATCGTTTCCAGCGGCGTCATTTACGGGAGGGATTTGACCCCTGCATGGTTAATTTTTCCCCAACACCATGCGTTGCAATCTCAGAGCTCGCGCGCCGCCGTGAGCACGGCGTCGGCATGGCCGTCGACCTTGACGTTGCGCCACACTTTGGCGACGCGGCCGTCGGCGCCGATCAGCACCGTGCTCCGGATGATGCCGAGGAATTTGCGGCCATAGAGGGATTTCTCGCCCCAGGCGCCATAGGCCTCCAGCATCTCGTGCGTCTCGTCGGAGATCAGCGGCACGGCCAGATCGTGCTTGTCGCGGAAATTGTCCTGCGCCTTGACCGAATCGGCGGATACGCCGAGCACCGCGGTGCCGGCGGCGGCAAACTCCTTGGTCAGGCGGGTGAAGTCGATCGCTTCCTTGGTGCATCCGGGGGTATTGGCTTTCGGATAGAAGAACAACACCAGCTTTTGTCCGGCATAGTCGGCCAGCGAAACGGTTCCGCCGCCGTCGCGCGGCAGCTTGAAGGCAGGGGCCTTGGCGCCCTCGGCCAGTACGATTCCGCCTGCAGCGGGGATGGTCGATGCGGGCTTCGCCTTCGCCGAGGGCTTGGTCGCGGGCTTGGCTGCCTTCTTGGCGACGGTCGTCTTGGCTGTTGTCGTCTTGGTCGCCTTGGCAGGCTTCGTCGTCACGGGCTTGGCGGTCTTTTTGACGGCCTTCTTGGCGGCCATTGCGGCCCGGTTCCCCGCGATCCCATCGCGGACTCCCGGATTGGAGGATTTCTTTCGTGATTCCTTTGACATACGCCTTCCTTTCGTCGCTTTCCGCAGCTCAATCATGAGAGTGTCTCGGTCCTTGTCCGGTGTCCCGGGAAATCTTGCATCCGTGCTTCGGCGCACGCGGGGGGCGACGCCTCTTGCGACGACGTGAAAATCACGGATACCAGCACGCGTGAGTACCAAAGCAATGACGACTCTCGTACCGTCTCCGGATCAGCTGTCCCCGTCACATATTCCGACCGGTCATGGTGAAGCGCAGCTTCGTCGGCACGAGCGGGTGGGCAAACCTCACGGCGGCAGGGTATAGTGACGAGGAGTTTGTGCATCGTCTTCTCCGCGTCGCGGAATTGACGACAGCAGGCGGCTCGATTGGGCCCGTTTCAGTGGGACGGGCGGGGAAGCGGCGATGCCGGCGATCGAAGCGCGCAGCCTGTGAACGGGCGGGGCAACATCGGCGACCAATCTGGCTCGGGCCAGATTGTCACCTACGCATCCAACACCAGGGGCCAGCACCGAGAGGCAATGGCAAGACAGACATCCCCCCACCGGCCCCATCTGCAGGCGGACACCCAGGGCCAACAGTGGGATGACGCCGATTGGGATACGGCTCACCCCCACGACGCGGATGCAGCGCATGACGAGATCGCCGGCCAACGCGTCCGCAGGCTGCTGTCGCGCGACGATTCGGGCTCGGCTGCCCTGTCGGGCCGGTCCGGCAAGGCGCGCAAGGGCGGCCTGGCGCGGCGCATCGGCATTGCGCTGGTCGCTCTGGTCCTGATCCTGGCGATCGGGTTCGGCGGCTTGTGGCTGCGGCTCGGCGCCGGCCCGATCAGCCTCGACCTTGCGACGCCTTGGCTCGCCGCGGCGATCGCGGACAATATCGGTCACGGCAATACGGTCGAGGTCGGCGGCACGCAGATCGAGCGCGCCGGCCGCATCCGGATCGCGGTCCGGATTCGCGACATTGTCGTTCGCGATCAGGAGCAGGCGATCGTGGCCAGCGCGCCCAAGGCCGAGGTGCGGCTGTCCGGCGCTGCCCTTTTGATGGGTCAGCTCCGGGCCGAAAGCCTGAAGCTGGTCGATGCCGAGCTCGCGATCCGCATCACCCCGGACGGCACGGTCACGGTCTCCACCGGTGAGACCAGCAAGCCGCTTGCCACCGGCGTTGCCTCCAAGCGTGATGCAGGCCTGCCGCCGACCTTCCCGCGGCCGGGCCAGCCCGTCACGCCGCCGACCGCGCCCGAGGCGGCGACCCAGCAAGCTGCGCCCGCGAACCCGGCTGCCGCAGGGACCGCGGTGCCGGCGAGCGCCCAGAGCGGCCTGCTGGCCGGTCTCGACTGGCTCGACAGCCTCAGCCTGACTGGCCTCGATGGCCAGAACCTCAACGAGATCGGCTTGAAGAACGGCGTGCTGATCGTCGACGACCAGCAGCGCGGCAACAAATGGACATTCGAAAATATCAGCCTCAGCCTGCGCCGTCCCTCCGGCGGCGGCGTCGCGCTGAGCCTGGGCGAGGAGGGCGCCAAGCCGTGGCTGCTGCGGGTTTTGGTCGGACCGCCCTCCAACGGCGTGCGCTCGATCGACATCAAGGCCGACAAGGTCTCCACCAGCAACATCCTTCTGGCGCTGCGCCTGAAGGACCTGACCTACATGGCCGACCTGCCGCTGACCGGCGAGATCAAGGGCGAGCTCGCCCGTGACGGGCTGCCGACCTATCTGCGCGGCAAGATCAATATCGGCGCCGGCAACATCATCGATACCGATACGCCGGATTATCCGATGGCGATCGACTCCGCCGAGATGAGTATGGAATGGGATGCCGGCCGCCGCGTGCTGGTCGCACCGTTCAAGGTGATCTCGGGCGCCAACCGGATCACGCTGAACGCCAATCTTGAGCCACCCAACGACGCCGTCAATGATTGGCGGCTCGGACTGAGCGGCGGCACCATCCTGCTCGGCGCGATCGAGAACGAGGCGCCGCTGATCTTCAACCGAATCTCGATCAACTTCCGCTTCGACACCGAGGGCAAGCGCGTGGTGCTCACGCAGGCCGAAGTGTCCAACGGCGAGATCGGTGTCGCCGGGACCGGCAGCGTCGAATATGCCGGCGAGCCGCGGCTGAAGCTCGGCTTTGCCGCCACGCCGATGCCGGCACTGGCGTTGAAGCGGATCTGGCCGGCGCTGATCGTGCCGGAGGTGCGGGCCTGGATCATCGAACGGATCGAGCGCGGCAACGTGCAGCGCGTCGACGTCGCGGTGAACTCGCCGACCCGCAACCTGCCGCGCAAGGGACCGCCGATCCCGGATGACGGACTGGACGTCAACATCTTGGCGACCAATGTCACGGTGCATCCCGTCGACGGCCTGCCGTCGGTGCGCGATGCCGACATGAAGGCGCATGTCACGGGGCGTACCGCCACGGTGACCATCGGGCAGGGCGTGGCCGACACGCCCGCGGGGCGCAAGCTGAACTTCTCCGACGTCGTGTTCGAAGTGCCGGACATGGCGCCGAAGCCGTCGCCGTCGCGTCTGCGCATGCGCGTCGACGGGCAGGTCGCCGCGGCAGCGGAGATTCTCGCCTCTGATCGGCTCAACGACCTCTCGTCGGTGCCGATCGATCCGAACCAGACCAAGGGCACGTTCCAGGCCAATGTCACGCTCGCGATGCCGGTCAAGGGGGAGCTGACCAAGGCCGACACCAATTATACGGTCACGGCGGACCTCAGCGGCTTCGCCGCCGAAAAGCTGGTGATGAACCAGAAGCTCGAGGCCAATACGCTGAAGATCGTCGCCAATACCGCGGGCTATCAGGTCAAGGGCGACGTCAAGATCAACGGCCAACCGGCGACGCTCGACTATCGCAAGCCGACCGAGGGCGACGCCGACATCAAGATGCAGGCCGTGCTCGACGATGCCAGCCGTGCGCGGCTCGGCATGGATCTTGGCACGGCCGTGACCGGTGACGTGCCGCTCAAGCTGAACGGCAAGATCGCCGGCTCTCCCGATCGCGATAGCCGGCTCGGCGTCGAAGCGGATCTGACCAAGCTGAAGCTCGACAATCTGCTGCCGGGTTGGGTCAAGAATCCGGGCAAGGCGGGCAAGGCGACCTTCAACGTGGTCGCCAAGCAGCAATCGACCCGCTTCGAAGACATCAACGTCGAAGGCGGCGGGGTCGCGATCAAAGGCTCGCTTGAGGTCGACCAGAACGGCGACCTGATGAACGCCAACTTCCCGACCTATTCGCCATCGGAGGGCGACAAGACGCAGCTGAAGGCCGAGCGCGGCCAGGACGGCGTTTTGAAGCTGTCGATGCGCGGCGACGTGTTCGACGGTCGCGGCTTCCTGAAATCGGCGATCTCGGGCACCAACAAGGATGCCGAGAAGAACAAGGCGCGTTCCAATCTCGATTTCGATGCCGAGGTCAAGCTCGGAGCCGTCGCCGGCTTCAATGGCGAGGCGCTGCGCAGCGTCGATGTCAAGCTCTCCAGGCGCGGCGGCGCCTTCAAGAGCTTCAATCTCAGCGGCAAGGTCGGGCGCGATACGCCGGTCACCGCGGATATTCGGGTCGGCCGCGAGGCGCCGAGCTCCGATCCGCGCGCCCGCCGGCAGGGACGCGAGGTGATCTATCTCGTGACCAATGATGCCGGCGCGCTGCTGCGCTTTGCCGATACCTATACGAAGATGGCGGGTGGCGAGCTGGAGCTCGCGATGGAGCCGCCGACGGCCGACAGCAGCCCGAAGGAGGGGCTGGCGATCGTTCGCAATTTCACCGTCAGGGGCGAGCAGGCGCTCGATCGCGCCGCGTCCGGCGCGGTGCAGGGCGCCTCGCAAGGCATCGCCTTCACGATGTTGCGCGCGGAGTTCACACGGCAGAACGGGCTGCTCTCGGTTCGTGACGGCGTCGTCAAGGGACCGACGCTCGGCCTCACCCTCGAAGGCAGCATCGACTACAACGTCAACCAGGTCCGCGCCTCCGGCACGATCGTGCCGCTGTATGGGCTGAACAACATGTTCAACCAGATTCCGATCGTCGGTCTGTTCCTCGGCGGCAGCAATGAGGGTCTGTTTGGCGTGACCTACGAGGTCGTGGGAACGCCGAGCCAGCCGGTGGTGCGCATCAATCCGATCTCGGCGATGCTGCCGGGCGTGACGCGCAAGATCATGGATTTCAACACGGGCAAGCAGCAATACCCGCCGGGTGAGCTGCCGCCGAACAATTGAGGGGCTGGCGGCGCCGGTCGGCGTTGAGGCCGCTTTCTTGACGAATACCCTTGGTTGTGGTTGGCGCGCGAGACAAGCGACGCCCTGTCCAAGCTCGTCGATTGTCGAGGCACGTCGGCAGACACCTTCTTGGGGGCCCGCCGGTGCACCTGCAGGATTCAATGCGCGTATGGTGCAAGATCAGATTGCGGCATGCGTCGGCTTGCGACTATATTTCCGGTAGTTTCTTACTGTTTCTGAGAGTTCATTGTGAAACACTCGCTTGTCCTGGTCGGACTGCGTGCCGGCGTTTTTGCGCTGCTGGGTCTGATCGTCGCGCCGGATTCAGCCCGGGCCGGCTGCTCAATCGGCGGAACGGTTCAAACCTGCACTGGAGATGTGTCGGCGGGTGTTGCGGTCGATCCCTCCGCGGCCACGCTGCTGGTCAATTCACTGACCACCAGCATCACGCCGACCTCAGGGACTGCCGGCGTTTCGGCCGGGCAATTCACCTCCGATATTTCCAGCACGATCGATCTCGGGCCGTTTCAAATCATCACCTCCGGGGCTGGAGGGGTGAGGTTCATCAGTGCGCGAAACGTAGATCTCACATTCAAAGGGGCGATCTCCACCAATGGGGGTGCGGGGATCGTTGCGTACAGCGGTGGTGAGCCGAGCTTCGATGTCCGTGTCAGCTCGACGGGAAACATCTCGACCCGCGGGGCCGGCGCGGCCGGTATCACCGCCGGCACGAGTTGCTGCGGGGGCGTGACTCTTGACTCGACGGGAGACATCTCGACGAATGGGAACAGCTCCAACGGTCTTGTCGCGCAGGCGGGCGCCTTCTCGAGCGCGGTGACGTCGAAGGGAAACGTGACGACCGCAGGCGACAGCTCGGCCGCCATTGCGGCATTCAGCAGCGGCTCCCTGGCGAGGATCTCGTCGCAAGGCAACCTGGCGACATCGGGAAGCAGCGCTCCAGGAATCACTGCGTCCGGCAGGGACATCGCCATCAATTCGATCGGCAATATCGTCACGAGCGGAAGCGGGTCTGATGGCATCCTCGCGCGATCCACATCCTTTGGCCAACTCAGCTCCATCAGCTCGAACGGCAACCTCACCGCGTCCGGCGACGGCTCCTACGCAATCCATGCCATCACGTCCAGTATAGGCAACACCACCGTGACCAACCTGGGAGGTACGATCTCCGGAGGGCCGGGAGCGGGCGCCGGCATCTACCTGCAGGGAGGCAACGCCAACGTCCTGACGAATTATGGCACGGTCACCAGCGCAGCGGGCACCGCAGGAAGCGCGATTTTGGGCGATACCGGCAACATTGTCGTCAACAATTCCGGCACCATCCTTGGCAGCGTCAACCTCGGCCGCGGAACCAACAGCTTCAACAATCTTGCAGGGGCCGTGTTCGCGCCGGGCGCTTGGATTGCGCTCGGGGACGGAATGACGCTGACAAATAGTGGATTGCTCGCTCCCGGCGGGAGCGCCGCGATCCAGACGACCAATCTCAGCGGCAATTTGATCCTGAATTCGGGCGGAACCTATCTGGTCAAGGTCTCGCCCACCGCATCCGATCAGATCGTCGCGTCGGGAACGGCGGCATTGTCGGGCACGGTGAATGCGGTCTTCAACCCCGCCGCCTATGTGACCAAGCGATACACGATCCTGTCCGCGGCCGGCGGCCTTAACGACACGAGGTTCTCCACCTTGGTGGAGACCAACCTGCCCGCGAATTTTCATGCTGCGCTGAGCTACACCACCAAGGATGTCTACCTTGATCTGATCCTCAATTACGGACTTCCCGGTGGGCTCAAGGGCAACCAGGCCGCAGTCGGGAATACGCTGATCAACGTGTTCACCGGCAGTGGAATTCCGTTCGTCTATGCTGGGCTGACGGCGAATGGGCTGACGCAGGCCTCAGGTGAGGTTGGCACGTTGCCGCAGCACACGACGTTCGATGCAATGGGCCAGTTCATCGGGCTACTCACCGACCCACTGATACAAAGCACGGCCGCGCCTGCTTCGTGGTCCGGCCGGGCAGGGTTTGCGGGCGAGCGCGAGGCGAACCAGGCAAATCGGCGGGCCGACGCGTTTGCGATGTTCACCAAAGCCCCTCCGCTGCCATTCGTGCAGCACTGGAACGTGTGGACCGCAGGCTTCGGTGGGTCGCAATCGAGCAACGGGCAAGCGAGCGTTGGATCGAGTGACACGACCAGCCGAATCTACGGTGCAGCTGCGGGGGCCGACTACCTGTTTTCGCCGAATACGCTGGCGGGCTTCTCGCTCGCCGGAGGTGGCACGAATTTCAGCATCAACGGACTCGGTTCGGGACGCTCTGATCTTTTTCAGGTCGGTGCGTATATGCGCCACACGGACGGACCGGCCTACGTCTCGGCAGCGGCGGCTTATGGTTGGCAGGACATCACGACCGATCGCTACGTGACGATCACAGGCGTCGATCATCTCCGCGCGGCGTTCAACGCGAACGCCTATTCCGGCCGGGTCGAAGGTGGCTACCGCTTTGTCGGACCTTGGAGCGGTGGCGTCGGCATCGCGCCCTACGCAGCGGCGCAGGTCACCACGATCGCCCTGCCGTCCTATTCGGAGCAGGTGGTCTCCGGTGCCGGAAGCTTCGCCTTGAATTACGCTTCGAGGAGCCCGACCGACACCCGCAGCGAGCTCGGCGTCCGTACTGACAAGTCGTTTGCGGTGACAAATGGTGTGCTCTCTCTTCGTGGCCGCCTTGCCTGGGCGCATGACTTCAATCCCGACCGGGCGACTGCCGCAACATTCCAGGCGGTGCCCGGGGCGAGTTTTGTCGTCAATGGGGCGGCGCAAGCCAGAGATTCGGCGCTGACCAGCGCCGCGGTCGAGATGCATTGGATGGCCGGCTGGTCGGCGGCAGCGACCTTCGAAGGGGAGTTTTCGGATACGACCCGCTCATATGCGGGCAAAGCCGTCGTTCGCTACGCGTGGTAGCCGGGTCGCTTCCGGTGCGCGAGCGCAGCAGGTCGCGACGCGCGCGGCTTGCTCAGCTCCGCAGCGCCGGCACGACCAGGAACGGGATCATGCCGATGATGACGCTGACGAGCGCCAGCAGGATGACCGCGTCGTAGCCATGCGTGAGATCGTGGATGACGCCGCCGCTCCATGATCCCAACGCCGAGCCGAGCCCGCTGCCGATCGTGATGGTGCCGTAGATCGTGCCGAGCCGCTTGCCGCGGAAGATCTTCATCGCCGTCGCCGACAACAGCGGTCCGCGCGAGCCGATCATGCTGCCGAAGCAGACGACGAAGCCGGTGAGCAGAAGGATGTTGGGCCAGACCTGCAGCGCCCACAGCATCAGGATGCCGGCGATCGAGACCGCATAAGAGAACAGCACTGACGGACGCCGGCCGATCAGCCCGTCGAGCGCGGAGACGCCGAGCATGCCGAACAGCAGCACGACGCCGGAGAAGCCCCAGGCGGTGGCCGCCTGCAGCGGCGCGAATCCGGCATCGATCAGATAGGCGACGACCTGCGGGGCGATCGCATACATGCCGATCGCGGTGAAGAAGAAGGTCGCAAACAGCGCCCAGAAGGCGTGATGGCGCAGCGCGCGCGACAAGGTCCAGGCATCGTCGGTGAAGTCTGCGGCGATCGGTTTGGTGACGTGGGGGGCGCCGGCCGCAAACAGCCGCCAGGGCAGAAGGGCCAGCGGCAGCAGCAGGACGAATGCCGTGATGCCAAACAACTGATAGGCGCTGCGCCAGCCGATGGCATCGATCAAGAGCTGCGAGCCCGGCAGCAGCAGCAGCACGCCGGCGCCGGTGGCCGAGTAGATCACCGCCATGGCGGTCGGCAGCTTCTTGCCGAACCAGCGTCCGAGCAGGATGGAGTTCGGGACGTTGCCGATCAGCGCGATGCCGCTGCCGACGCACAGGCCGATGCTGAGCTGGAACTGCCACAGCGCCTGGGCATGCGCGGCCGCCGTGAACGCCGTTCCGAGCAGCAGCAGCCCGAGCGCATAGACCGCGCGTGGCCCCGAATGGTCGAACAGCCGGCCGATCAGCGGGGCGGCGAGACCGCCGGCCAGCGCCGTCAGCGAATAGATCGACACCACCTCGGCACGGTCCCAGCCGAAGCTGTCGGAAATCGGCTTGAGAAAGACGGTGAAGCTTTCGCCGAGCCCCCGGCCGAGCACGGACAGCGCAAAGCAGAGGCCGAGCACGACCAAGGCCGTCCGTGCCGCCTTCGCAGGCGGCGGAGCAGGCGGGGTTTCCTCGGCTTGCGCAGGCTCTTGCGGCGCGCTGATCGTCATGGCTGTCAGGGAGCGCGTTTCGACGTTCCCTGACAAGCAGTCAAAAACGAATGCCCCTATGCAGGCTTGACCAGCACATGGCGCTTCTTGCCGAGCGACAGCTTGATCACGCCTTCAGCGGTCAGTTCCTTCGCCGTCAGCGCCATCTTCTCGTCGGTGACGGCGACGTCGTTGACGCGCAGCCCGCCGCCCTTGATCTGCCGCCGGGCTTCGCCGTTCGATGCCACGAGTCCTGCTTTGACGAAGGCATTGAGCACGCCGAGACCGGCGTCGAGCTCGGCCTGGGCAACTTCCACCGTCGGCAGGTTCTCAGCGATCGCGCCTTCCTCGAAGGTGCGGCGCGCGGTCTCGGCTGCGGTGCGCGCGGCCTCTTCGCCATGCAGCAAAGTGGTGGCCGCATCCGCTAGCGCCTTCTTGGCCTCGTTGATCTCGGCGCCCTGGAGCGCGCCGAGCTTCTCGATCTCGGACAGCGGCAGGGTGGTGAACAGCTTGAGGAACTTGACGACGTCGGCGTCCTCGGTGTTGCGCCAGTACTGCCAGAAATCATACGGGCTGCACTGATCGGCATTCAGCCAGATCGCGCCTTGCGCGGTCTTGCCCATCTTGGCGCCGGAGGCGGTGGTCAGCAGCGGCGTGGTCAGCGCGAACAGCTGCTCGGTGCCCATGCGGCGGCCGAGCTCGACGCCGTTGACGATGTTGCCCCACTGGTCCGAGCCGCCCATCTGCAGCCGGCAGCCGGTGCGCCGCGACAGCTCCACGAAGTCGTAGGCCTGGCAGACCATGTAGTTGAACTCGATGAAGCTCATCTCCTGCTCGCGCTCGAGCCTGAGCCGGACCGAGTCCATGGTCAGCATGCGGTTGACCGAGAAGTGCCGGCCGATGTCGCGCAGCATCTCGATCCAGTTCAGCTTGGTCAGCCATTCGGCATTGTCGAGCATGATGGCGTCGGTGGCGCCGTCGCCGTAAGCCAGCACCTTGGCGAACACGCCACGGATCGAGGCCTTGTTGGCCTCGATCTCCTCGACCGTGCGCATGGCGCGGGTCTCGTCCTTGCCGGAGGGGTCGCCGACCATGGTGGTGCCGCCGCCCATCAGGGTGATCGGCTTGTTCCCGGTCTGCTGCAGCCAGTACAGCATCATCATGGTCAGGAAGTTGCCGATATGCAGCGAGCGTGCGGTGCAGTCATAGCCGACATAGGCAGTCGCCTGGCCCTTGGCGGCGAGCGCATCCAGGCCCTCGAAATCGGAGCACTGATGGATGAAGCCGCGGCTCTGCAGCACGTTCAGGAAGTCGGACTTGAAGCCAGTCATTCTCGGCAACTCTGAGTATTTGTTTACGGTGTTGACCGCTTGTCGCGGCTCCGGCACGGAAGGGCAGATGGCAGGGGTCCGGGCGATGTGGCATTATAAGATGCGCCGGGCTTGTACAAGCATGTGCACGGCTCCGGTGGGACCTCAAATCGGCCGCACTTGGCAATCAGGGCAGGGTTTTCAGGTTCGACTGCAATGATTCTGACCGCACTTGGCCTCATGAGTGGCACCTCGCTGGACGGGGTGGACGTGGCCTTGATCCAGACGGATGGGCGGCAGATCAAGAGCCTGGGTCCCTCCGGCTACCGGCCCTACAGCGCCGCCGAGCGCAGCCTGCTGCGCCAGGCGCTTGCAGATGCGGTGCAGATCGAGCGGCGCGAGGAGCGGCCAGGGCGAGTGCGGGAGGCCGAGCAGGCGGTGACGCTGGCGCATGCAGAGGCGATTGCGGCGTTCCTGGCGCAGCACCGGCTGATGCCCGAAGACGTCGACATCGTGGGCTTCCATGGGCAGACCGTGCTGCACCGGCCGGAACGGCGCCTGACCGTGCAGATCGGCGACGCCGCGGCGCTGGCCAAGGCCGTCCACATGCCTGTGATGCACGACTTCCGCGCCGCCGACGTCGATTTCGGCGGCCAAGGTGCCCCGCTTGTGCCGGTCTATCATCGCGCGCTGACCCAGTCGCTGTCACGCGACGGGCCGATCGCGGTCGTCAATATCGGCGGCGTCGCCAACATCACTTATATCGACGGCGAGGATGTGCTGATCGCCTGCGATACCGGTCCGGGCAATGCGCTGCTCGACGATTTCGTCTCCCGGACGACCGGGCAACCGTTCGATCAGGATGGTCGGCTGGCTGAGCAGGGGCGGCCGGACGAAGCCTGGATCGCCCAGGCGCTGCAACTCCCGTTCTTTGCCCTGCCGCCGCCGAAATCGCTCGACCGCAACGACTTCGCTGCGCTGAAGCTGGATCAGGCCATTCCGGCCGACGGCGCGGCGACCTTGACGGCGTTCACGGTTGCCGCCATCGCGCGCGTCGTTCCGTTGTTGCCGAAGCCGCCGGCGAGCTGGATTGTCTGTGGCGGGGGGGCCCGCAACCATACCATGATGCGGATGCTGCGGGCGCGGCTCGCGCCGGCGAGCGTCGAATCGGCGGACGCGCTCGGCTGGTCGGCCGATGCGATCGAGGCCCAGGCGTTCGGGTTCCTGGCGGTCCGCGGCATGAAGGGGCTGCCGCTGAGCTATCCGACCACGACCGGCGTGCCATTTCCGATGACCGGCGGCGTGATCGCGCGTCCGTGATTCATGCAGTTGCATGAACCTTGACAGCTTGATGCACCTGCATCTAGTTTAATGCATCTGCATTGAACTGCCGAGGATGTCATGACGCTGAAGCTGATCAGCCACAAGCTCTGCCCCTATGTGCAACGCGCCGTCATCGCGCTCAAGGAGAAGGGCGTCGCGTTCGAGCGGATCGACATCGATCTCGCCAACAAGCCGGACTGGTTCCTGAAGCTCTCGCCGCTCGGCAAGGTGCCGGTGCTGGTGGTGCGCTCAGCCGAAAGCGAGGTGGCGCTATTCGAGAGCAACGTCATCTGCGAGTATATTGAGGAGACGCAGGCTGGCGCGCGGCTGCATCCGGCGGATCCGCTGACCCGCGCCCAGCATCGCGCCTGGATGGAGTTCGGCTCGGCGATCCTCGGCGACCTCTGGGGCCTGGAGACGACGCAGGACGCCGCGACGTTCGCGGCCAAGCGCGACGCGCTGGCCGCGAAGTTCGCCCGCGTCGAAGCGGCGCTGGGCGAGGGGCCATATTTTGCCGGCGCGCAGTTCAGCCTGGTGGACGCCGTGTTCGCGCCGGTCTTCCGCTATTTCGATGTGTTCGATGCCTACGGCGATCTCGGCATTTTTGCCGCTACGCCGAAGGTCCGAGCGTGGCGCGATCAGCTCGCGCAGCGGCCGAGTGTGCAGACGGCGGTCGGCGCCGACTATCCGGAGCTGCTCCGCGCGTTTCTGGCGCGGCACGATGCGTATTTGTTGAAGCAGGCGGCGTAGCCGCGCCGCTCGTCTCAGGTGCTTACGCCACCCACGCTGTCATCGCCCGGCTTGACCGGGCGATCCAGTAGTCCGAGGCGCCGACGATCAGCCGAGAGGTCGCGGCGTACTGGATCACCCGCTCGCGGGTGATGACAGCAGTGCTTCAAGGCGCGTCCGTCCGAAGGATCGCCGACGTCAGCGACATCAGCGGACGTTGGCGAGGCGCATGTCCAGATAAGCCGTGATCGTCTCCATCAGCGGCTCGAGCTTGCCGTCGAAGAAGTGGTTGGCGCCGGGGATGATCTGCTGGTCGATGACGATGCCCTTTTGAGTCTTGAGCTTCTCCACCAGCGTGTTGACGTCCTTCGGCGGGACGACCGCGTCCTTCTCGCCATGGACGATCAGGCCCGAGGACGGACAGGGCGCCAGGAAGGAGAAGTCGTAGAGGTTGGCGGGCGGGGCGATCGAAATGAAGCCCTCGACCTCGGGACGGCGCATCAGGAGCTGCATGCCGATCCAGGCGCCGAAGGAGAAACCGGCGACCCAGCAGGCACGGGCTTCGGGGTTGATGGTCTGCGCCCAATCGAGCGCCGACGCCGCATCGGACAATTCGCCGGTGCCATGGTCGAACGAGCCCTGGCTGCGGCCGACGCCGCGGAAATTGAAGCGCAGCACCGAAAAGCCGCGATGCGCGAAGGCGTAGTAGCACTGATACACGATCTGGTGGTTCATCGTGCCGTGGAACTGCGGATGCGGATGCAGGATCATCGCGATCGGCGCGTTCTTCTGCTTCGCCGGATGGTAACGGCCTTCGAGGCGGCCGGCCGGACCGTTGAAGATGACTTCAGGCATCAGAGAATCCTTGGCAGAGCATCGACCGACTCCGTCCGTGCTTCATCTGGCGCCTCGCCGACGATATCAGCAGGAAAAGTGGTGATCGAGCACCGTCCGCTCACTTGAACAGGACGGCGCATGCGTGACTGGAAGTTGGCCTTCTAACATGGAGCGCAGGGCAAAAAGCAAGGCTTTTCAACGCCCGGCCATGGCGGCCCCGAGCGTGGATTGCGGCGACGGATTGCTGCGCGCGGCCTCCGGTGGCCGCTTGGCCCCCGCAGGCGCTCCAGGCAGTTAATTGAAAACGCTGGAGTTTTCTTTTTCCCTGCCGGCGGCTTCCGGCGCCGTCGCTGGCGTCTGCTCCGAAAGCGCAACGGCGCTGCGATAGCGTCGGCTGCCCTGGACCGTCTGCCCGGTGTCAAACGTTAGGGTGAAGTCTCCGGAGGGAAGAGAGGAAAGCGCGGTTACCCGGGCCATGTTGACCAGCCGGCCGCGGTGGATCCGCACCAGTTCGAACCGGGCAAGCTCGCTCTCGGCGGCGGTGAGAGTGCCGCGAATAAGGTGCTGCCTGCCGTCCGCCATGGCGTATTCGACGTAATTGCCTGCCGAGGCGACCCACAGGATGTCCGCCGGCGAAATTCGGACGCGGCTGGCGCCGTCGCGCAGCCACAGGGTCGCGGGAGCCGGCGTGTTGCGGGGGGCCTGGCGCGCGGCGCCGTCGCGATAGCCGTCATAGAGCCAGAGCGTCGTGCCGATCAGCAGCGCAGTCATGATGTCCTTGCGGAACTCGTACATGACTGTGGGCCATGAGAGGTGAAAGTCATAGCTGACGCCAGCGGCCCACATCAGGAGCTTGCGCAGTGCCACCATGCCGATGATGTGGAGCGCAGAGAACGCGACGATGGCCAATGCAGCGCGTGCGGCGCTATGGGGTGCAAAGGGCGCCGGGCGGATCGATCGGACGGTCGCGACCAGCAATGGCGCCAACAGGATGATGACCAGGATGCTGGTCATTTCGCCGAGCAGCGGCGTTCCGAGATCGTAGGGCGTGCCCCGCCTGGCCGCGTCCTGGGCCAATGAGAAGGCGTTGACGAGGCCGACACCGACCGAAAGCACGGCTGCCGTCATATAGAACGTCCGATCGTTCGGACGCAGGATCAAACTGCTGAGCTTGTTCATGGGACCGCACTCGCCATCTCATCTCGTAGCGGACATTACCATTGTCTCGCCCCGGCGGCAGCCGCAGACGACCGGTCGCGGGTCGTCGCCGGAGCTGCAGTGGCCGTTGACGACACCAGTTGATATGAAGTGATCCATGGCTGACAGGGTGTACCTCGATTGGAATGCGACGACGCCGCTGCGCCCGGAAGCACGCGCGGCGATGATCGCGGCCATCGATCATCTCGGCAATCCCTCCTCGGTTCATGCTGAGGGCCGCAAAGCCCGGCGGCTGGTAGAGGATGCGCGCGAGGTCATCGCCCGCGGCCTCGGCGCCATGGCCCGCCGCGTCGTGTTCACGTCCGGCGGCACCGAGGCCAATGTTCTGGCCCTGAGCCCAGGGCTCAAGGCGCCGGCCGGCCGGATCGAACGCCTGCTGGTTTCGGCTGTCGAGCATGCGTCGGTCCTGGCTGGCGGCCGTTTTGATCCCGCGAAGATCCAGAGCATCCCGGTCGACCCGTCCGGCGTGGTCGATCTGGGCCGCCTGGACCTGCTACTGGCCGGCGGGCCGCCGGCGCTGGTTTCCGTGATGGCCGCCAACAACGAGACTGGGGTGCTTCAACCGGTTTCGGAGGTCGCTGAGCTCGTGCGGCGGGCTGGTGGGGTCCTGCACGTCGATGCGATCCAGGCTTTTGGAAAGATCCCGCTGGATATCAACCAGATGGGCGCAGATCTTGTGTCGCTTTCTGCACATAAGATCGGCGGCCCCAAGGGGGTCGGCGCGCTGGTGCTGGGGAGTGGCGTCGAGGAGCCGATCCCCGTGCTGCGCGGCGGCGGCCAGGAGCGAGGCCGTCGCGCGGGAACCGAGAATGTGCTGGGAATCGCGGGATTTGGCGCGGCTGCCGGTGCGGCCCTGGCTGGGCTGGAGAGCGATCAGGCGCGGCTCGGGGAATTGCGCGACCGGCTGGAAGCGGGCCTTCGGCAGGTCGCGGAGGTGACGGTATTCTCGTGTGGCGTTCCGAGGCTGCCAAACACGACGCTGTTCACTGCCGACCGGATGAAGGCGGAGACCGCAGTGATCGGGTTCGATCTGGAAGGTATTGCGGTGTCCTCCGGCTCGGCCTGTTCGTCCGGCAAAGTGCAGCCATCCCATGTGCTCGAAGCCATGGGCGTCGGTCCCGCGGTCGCCCAGGGAGCGGTGCGCCTCAGTCTGGGCTGGTCCACCACAGAGGCGGACGTCGATCGCTGCCTGCAGGCTTGGCGAAAGCTGTCGTTGACCCTACTTAAGAGAAGCGACGAAACCGTGCTTGAGCGATTCTAAGGGCGTGATTTCGTCCGTGAAACGTCGTAAGACGGTTCCAGAACGTGTCCACCGCGGTCCTTGAAACCGCGAGCGGAGGATGGAATGCCAGCCGTACAAGAGACGGTCGACCGCGTCAGGCGGATCGACGTTGACCAATATCGCTATGGGTTCGAGACGGTCATCGAATCCGAGAAGGCTCCCAAGGGGCTTTCCGAAGACACGATCCGCTACATCTCGGGCAAGAAGAACGAGCCCGCCTGGATGTTCGAATGGCGCCTGGAGGCCTATCGCCGCTGGCTGACCATGACCGAGCCGACCTGGGCGCGCGTCGACTATCCGAAGATCGATTTCCAGGATCTCTATTATTATTCGGCGCCGAAGCCGAAGAAGCAGCTCTCCTCGATCGACGAGATCGATCCGGAGATCCTGAAGACCTATGAGAAGCTCGGTATCCCCTTGCGCGAGGTTGCGATCCTCGAGGGCGTCGAGCCGAAGCCCGGTGCCGGCAGCCCCGAGACGCGCAAGATCGCGGTCGACGCTGTGTTCGATTCGGTGTCGGTGGCGACGACGTTCAAGGAGGAGCTGAAGAAGGCCGGCGTGATCTTCATGCCGATTTCCGAGGCCATCCGCGAGCATCCCGAGCTGGTGCAGAAATATCTCGGCAGCGTGGTGCCGACCTCCGACAATTTCTATGCGACGTTGAACTCGGCGGTGTTCTCCGACGGCTCGTTCGTCTACGTGCCGCCGGGCGTGCGCTGCCCGATGGAGCTGTCGACCTATTTCCGCATCAACGAGCGCAACACCGGCCAGTTCGAGCGCACGCTGATCATCGCCGACAAGGGCGCCTATGTGTCCTATCTCGAAGGCTGCACGGCGCCGCAACGCGACGAGAACCAGCTGCACGCGGCTGTCGTCGAGCTGGTCGCGCATGATGATGCCGAGATCAAGTATTCGACGGTGCAGAACTGGTACCCGGGCAATTCGGAAGGTGTCGGCGGCATCTACAATTTCGTCACCAAGCGTGGTGACTGCCGCGGCAACAATTCGAAGATCTCCTGGACCCAGGTCGAGACCGGATCGGCGATCACCTGGAAATATCCGAGCTGCATCCTGCGCGGCGACAATTCGCGTGGCGAGTTCTACTCGATCGCGATCTCGAACGGCTATCAGCAGGTCGACTCGGGTACCAAGATGATCCATCTCGGCAAGAACACGTCGAGCCGGATCATCTCCAAGGGCATCGCGGCGGGCCGTTCGCAGAACACCTATCGCGGCCTGGTGACGGCGCATCGCAAGGCGACCGGCGCGCGCAACTTCACCGCCTGCGATTCGCTTCTGATCGGCGACCGCTGCGGCGCGCACACCGTGCCCTATATCGAGGCCAAGAATTCCTCGGCCACCTTCGAGCATGAGGCGACGACGTCCAAGATCTCCGAGGACGTGCTGTTCTACTGCATCCAGCGTGGCCTGAGCCAAGAGGAAGCGGTCGGGCTCGTCGTCAACGGCTTCGTCAAGGATGTGCTTCAGCAACTGCCGATGGAGTTCGCGGTCGAGGCGCAGAAGCTGATTTCGATCAGCCTCGAAGGTTCGGTTGGCTAAGGCCACGGAGCGGGCCCGTCGCGCGGCCTGCGCGTGCTGACATCAAACATCATCCGCCCTCGGACCCGGTCGATCGGTTGCTCCAGGGCAAGCGCTGAGCGGAAAGAGATAATGGCACTACTCGAAATCAAGAATCTGCAGGTCCGCGTCGAGGAGCGCGAGATTCTCCACGGGCTGACGCTGGCGATCGACGCCGGCAAGGTGCATGCGATCATGGGGCCGAACGGCTCCGGCAAGTCGACGCTGTCCCACGTCATCGCCGGCAAGCCGGGCTACGAGGTCACCGGCGGTGAGATCCTGTTCAAGGGCGAGGATCTGCTCGCCATGGCGCCGGACGAGCGCGCCGCCAAGGGCGTGTTCCTGGCGTTCCAATATCCCGTCGAGATCCCCGGCGTCGCCACCATGACCTTCCTACGCACCGCGCTCAACGCGCAGCGCAAGGCGCGTGGCGAGGAGGAATATTCGACGCCGGACTTCCTCAAGAAGGTGCGCGAGATCTCCAAGCAGCTCAACATCCCGCAGGACATGCTGAAGCGCGGCGTCAATGTCGGCTTCTCCGGCGGCGAGAAGAAGCGCAACGAGGTGCTGCAGATGGCGCTGTTCCAGCCCTCGCTGTGCATCCTCGACGAGATGGATTCCGGCCTCGACATCGACGCGCTGCGGATCGCGGCCGACGGCGTCAACGCGCTGCGTTCGCCGGAGCGCTCGATGATCGTGATCACCCATTATCAGCGGCTGCTGAACTACATCGTGCCCGACGTCGTTCATGTGATGTCGAAGGGCCGCGTCGTGAAGAGTGGCGGCAAGGAGCTCGCGCTCGAGCTGGAGGCGTCCGGTTACGCCCAGTTCGAAGACGCGGCCTGATCGCTGTCGTGAATGGATCTGTGATGAACGTAGCTTTGGTCAAGAACGACAGCGGTCCGGCGGCAAGCAGCGTGTTTGCTGCCGCGCAAGGCCGGCTGCCCGGCGCCGGCAAGGTGGCGGATATCCGGCGCGAGGCCTTTGCTGCCTTCGAGCGCACGGGCCTGCCGCACCGGCGCATCGAGGAGTGGAAGTACACCGATTTGCGCGCCCTCGTGCGTGAGGTGCTGCCGCTCGCCGGTACGCCCGACGCGGCTGCGTTGGCGCGCGCCAAGGCCGCGATCGCGTCGGTCGCGATCGACGGGGCGACCAAGATCGTGCTGGTCGATGGTGTGGTTGCGCTCGAGCTGTCCGATCTCGCGGCGTTGCCGTCCGGAGTGTCCGTGCGCACGCTGCGCGCCGTGCTGGACGAGCAGTCCAACGAGTCCCGCGGCGACCTGCTGCTGACCAAGGCCAGCGATCCGATGCTGTCGCTCAACGCGGCGCTCGCGACCGATGGCGTCGTGGTCACGGTGGCGGACGGCGTGCAGCTGTCGTCGCCGCTGCAGCTCATTCACGTCGCCACCGCCTCCAAGGTGGCGCGCTCCAGCCGCTCTCATGTGCTGATAGGGCAGGGCGCCCGCGCTGCGCTGGTCGAGAATTCGATCGCCGCCGAGGGCGCTGCCGCCTATCAGGCCAATGATGCCGCGGTGATCTGGGTCGGCGACGAGGCCGCGCTGTCGCATGTGCGGCTGATGCGGGACGCAACCGATGCCGTGAACGTCTCGTCCGAACTGTTCACGGTCGGCGCGAAATCGAAGCTCAGCCTGTTCAACATGACCAGCGGCGGCGCGGTCAGCCGGCTGCAGGCCTTCATCACGCTCGCCGGCGAAGCCAGCGAGCTGATCGTCAACGGCGTCAACCTGCTGCGTGACAAGCAGCATGGCGACATGACCTTGGTCGTCGACCACGCGGTGCCCGGCTGCACCAGCCGCGAGAATTTCCGCGGGGTGCTCGACGATCGCGCGCACTCGGTGTTCCAGGGGCGCATCATCGTGCGCCAGGACGCGCAGCAGACCGACGGCAAGATGATGACGCGGGCGCTGCTGCTGTCCGACGAGGCCGAGGCCGACAGCAAGCCGGAGCTCGAGATCTTCGCCGACGACGTCTCCTGCGGCCATGGCGCCACGGCCGGCGCGCTCGACGACAGCCTGCTGTTCTATCTGCAGGCGCGCGGCCTGCCGGAAAAGCAGGCGCAGGCGCTGCTGATCCAGGCCTTCGTCGGCGAGGCGATCGAGGCGATCGAGGACGACGACTTGCGCGAACGCGTCATCGCCGCCGCCCAGGATTGGCTGGAGGCCCGCGCATGAGCACGCATCCGGCAGTCGCCAACGGGACCTATGACGTCGCCCGCATCCGCGAGGATTTCCCGGCACTTGCGCTGCAGGTCTATGGCAAGCCGCTCGTCTATCTCGACAACGCCGCCTCGGCGCAGAAGCCGCGCGCGGTGCTCGACCGCATGACGCAGGCCTACACCAGCGAATACGCCAACGTGCATCGCGGCCTGCATTATCTCGCCAATGCCGCGACCGAAGCCTATGAAGGCGGCCGCGAGCGGGTGACGCGCTTCCTCAATGCAAGGCGCAGCGAGGAGATCATCTTCACCCGCAACGCGACCGAGGCGATCAACCTCGTGGCGTCATCGTGGGGCGGGCCGAATATCGGCGAGGGCGATGAGATCGTGCTCTCGATCATGGAGCACCATTCCAACATCGTGCCGTGGCATTTCTTGCGCGAGCGCCAGGGTGCGGTGATCAAGTGGGCGCCGGTCGACGATGAAGGCAATTTCCTGATCGACGAGTTCGAAAAGCTGCTGACCGCCAAGACCAAGCTGGTCGCGATCACGCAGATGTCGAATATGCTCGGCACGCTCGTGCCGGTGAAGGAGGTCGTGCGCATTGCGCATGCGCGCGGCATTCCTGTGCTGATCGATGGTAGCCAGGCAGCGGTGCATCTTGCCATCGATGTCCAGGACATCGACTGTGATTTCTACGTCTTCACCGGCCACAAGCTCTATGGGCCGACCGGGATCGGCGTGCTCTACGGCAAGTATGATCGCCTCGCCGCGATGCGTCCCTTCAATGGCGGCGGCGAGATGATCCGCGAGGTCGCGCGCGACTGGGTCACCTATGGCGATCCGCCGCATAGGTTCGAGGCGGGCACGCCGATGATCGTCGAGGCGGTCGGACTGGGTGCTGCGATCGACTACGTGAATTCCGTCGGCAAGGATCGCATTGCCGCTCACGAGCACGACCTGCTGACCTATGCGCAAGAGCGGCTGCGCGAGATCAACGCGTTGCGGATCATCGGTACGGCCAAAGGCAAGGGGCCGGTGATCTCGTTCGAGATGAAGGGCGCGCATGCCCACGATATCGCGACCGTGATCGACCGGCAGGGCGTCGCGGTGCGCGCGGGCACGCATTGCGTCATGCCGCTTTTGGAGAGATTCAACGTCACTGCGACCTGCCGAGCCTCGTTTGGCATGTACAATACGAGAGAAGAGGTCGATCAGCTGGCACAGGCTCTGATCAAGGCGCGGGATTTGTTCGCATGACCGACACGGTAGACGTCAAAGCTCAGTCCGTCGAAACCCATTCGGCGCTGCCGCCCGAGGAGACCGAGCGGCTGTCCAGCGAGATCATCGCGGCCCTCAAGACGGTGTTCGATCCGGAAATTCCGGCGGACATCTATGAGCTCGGCCTGATCTACAAGGTCGACATCAAGGATGACCGCAGCGTCGATGTGGTGATGACCTTGACCACCCCGAACTGTCCGGCGGCCGGCGAACTGCCGACCATGGTGGAGAACGCGATCGCCAGCGTTCCGGGGGTGGGTGTCGTCAACGTCAATATCGTGTGGGAGCCGCAATGGACGCCGGACCGCATGAGTGACGAGGCGCGTCTCGTCCTCAATATGTGGTGAGGCACGAAGTTTGAATGGTGGGCGGGATTGATTGACCGCCGGGATTGACCAGATGACCGATATGAACAATACGCCAGCGCCCATCGTCAGCAAGCCCAAGCCGCGGCCCCGTCCGCAGGTCATGCGTTTGACCGACGCCGCTGCCACGCGCATCCGCGAGCTGATGCAGCGGGCCGAGTCGGAGATCATTGGCCTGCGGGTCGGCGTGAAGAACGGCGGCTGCGCCGGCCAGTCCTACACGGTCGAATATGCTCACGACATCCGCCCGACGGACGAGGTGGTGGAGGACAAGGGCGTCAAGATCATGGTCGATCCCAAGGCCGTGCTGTTCCTGCTCGGCACCGAGATGGATTATCAGGCCGACAGGATGCAGGCCCAGTTCGTCTTCAACAACCCCAACCAGATCAGCGCCTGCGGTTGCGGCGAGTCGGTGCAGCTGAAGCCTGCCGAGGTCTGATCGTCGGCTTTCCGCCGGCGTTTTCACAACGCCTGTCGTGTTCGCGACATTGACAGCCTGCCTTGAGCGGGACGACAAACGCGTCGAGCGTTTCTGAATCGTCTCGGCAGGAGGGCGCTGCGATGGATCGCGATTATCTCGCTGAGCTGTTCGCCGGCTTCGGGCCGGTCACGATCCGCCGGATGTTCTCCGGCTTCGGCATCTCCGCTGACGGCATCAACTTTGCGCTGGCGTTGCGCAGCGGGCTTTATTTGCGCGCCGATGAAGCGAGTTTCGCCAAGTTCGAGGCCGCCGGGTCCCAGCCGTTCTCTTACGAGACGCGGGCGCGGACGATGACCGTGCGCTCTTATTGGCAGGTGCCGGCGCATCTGTTCGATGACGCCGATGAGTTCACGCTGTGGGCCCGGGAGGCATTCGTCGCGGCGCAAACTGCGGCCCTGCGCAAGCGCAGCAAGACGCGCGCGGCATCCCGGATTGGGCGTGATAAGGCCACGGCAACGGGTGCGGCCAGGCGCGCAAATGCCAAGACACCGGTGACGAACAGCAAGCCTCTCGCGGCACCGAAGACGGTCAAGAAGACCGCAAAGAAAGCGCAGCCGCCTGCCTCCGAGCGGGCCCGCAAGACCGCAACAGGTGCAAGACGGCCCAAAACGTCATCGACGCGGCGCTGACATGGACGCCCGTGTGCTGGGCATTCGTCAGGCCACTTGGCCGCGCGTGGCCGCGGCGAATTCCGGATCGCTCTCGCAGATCACGCGATTGCGTCCGCTGCGCTTGGCGGCATAGAGGCAGGCATCCGCGCGCTCGATCAGCGCATCCGTGTCGTCGCCGGGCCTGAGCATGGAAACGCCTACGGAGATCGTGACCCGTCCGAGAATTTCCCCGGTCGACTTCTTCTTGAGCTCCCGCGCGGTGACCGCGCGGCGGATCTGGTCGGCGACGGTCAGCGCCTGTCGGAGCGGCGTGTTCGGCAGCACCACTGCGAACTCCTCGCCGCCATAGCGCGCCGCAATATCCTGTCCCTTGATCGCATTCTTCAGCGACATCCCGACGAGGCGCAGCACCTGGTCGCCGGTCAGGTGACCGAAGGAATCGTTGAATGATTTGAAGTGATCGATGTCGAACATCAGCAGCGAGAGCGGCTGATTCGACGTCAGCCCACCCTCAACGGCCATCTCGATCATGCGATCGAAATATTTGCGATTGCCAAGTCCGGTGAGCGGATCGGTCAGGCTCTCGGCACGGATCGCCTCGAGGCTCTGCTGAAGTCCGCTGATCTCGTCCTTGGACAGCGTGAGACGCTGCTCGAGCATCCGGTTGGTCTCCCGCATCTGCTTCGTCGAGTGCGCGAGAGCCTCGATGATGTCGACAAGCTGCTCACGGCTCGTCGCCGATGCAAGCTTCTGGTCAGCGCCGGCAAGGCTCGCATCGTAGCTGGCGGTGCGGCCGAGAGCGTCGGAGATCGTGCCGACCAAGTCATCGATCTCGCCGACGACGCGCGCACCGACCTTGTCGATGCGATCAGACGTCTTCAGGTGCGTCAGATAGGATTCGTAGAGCTGGTCGAGTTCGGCTTGAGAAAGCTCGCCGTTGCGCGCGATCGTCTCGTTGAGAATCTCGTTCAGCTGCGTGTTATAGCCCGTCGCATAGACGTACCAAATCTCGTAGTTGCGAGGATTGGCCGAGTGACGCAGAGCTCTGATCTGGCCAAGCGCAAATTCGCCAAAGCCTATCGTTCGTTCGTGTTCGTCAAGCGCATTGACCACAACAGGTTCTCCCCAAATCGCCCGCGTCGCCGTCGCCACAGCAATGAATAAACAATGCCGGACAAGCTAAAGGACGTGTGTGAACCAGGGGTAAATACGGCCGTAGAGTTCCGGATAAGCGTCAAGTTACCCTTACAGGACGCTCGTCATCTCATATGCTCGTTGTACTGCATAAGCCGGTGGTCAGGCTGACGCGTCGTGAGCGGCGGAACTGACGTCGCGTGAACGGGACGCACGATCGCCGTCGGCGCGCTTGATGATGGGCGGAACTTGTTGATCGAGGTTCCGCCGCAACACGTGAGTTTGGACCTCGCTTAGGGGAGCGGCGCGCGTACAGGGCGGAGCAGAAAGGCCGGGAGATGCGAGTGATCGGCCGGCTCGTTGTCGTGATCACGTCGCGGCCGCCGGGGTTCGTGGCGCGGCTGCTCGGTCCGGGCAGGGTCGTTGCGGGGGCTCGGCGCGGGCCGCGGCGTCGCCGCTTGCGCAGGCCGCGGCGCGGCAGCGGACGGACGTGTCTCGCGGATCTCGCGCGGCTCGCGCTCGCGAGGTGCCTTGCCGCGGCTCCGGCGGGCACCGTCGCGCGGCCGCCGTTCATGGGAGTCCTCGTCGGCTGACGCGGCCACCTCGTAGTCGCCTTCCGCCTTCGGAATGCTTTGACCGATCAGCTTCTCGATTGCGGTTATCGATTTCTGATCAGCCGGGCTCACGATGGAGATTGCGGTGCCAGTGCGGCCCGCACGGCCGGTGCGTCCGATCCGGTGAACATAGTCGTCGGAATGATGCGGCACGTCGAAATTGAAGACGTGGCTGACTTCGGGGATGTCGAGACCGCGTGCGGCCACGTCCGAGGCGACCAGCAGCGGTAGCTCGCCCTTGCGGAACTGATCGAGCGCGGCCATGCGGGCAGACTGGTCCATGTCGCCGTGCAGCGCGCAGACGCTGAAGCCGTGCTTCTGCAGCGACTTGTGAAGAATGGCGACGTCACGCTTGCGGTTGCAGAAAATGATCGCGTTCTTCAGGTCCTTTGCCTCGCGCAGCAGCTTGCGCAGCACTTCGCGCTTCTGATGCGCTTCGCGGCCACCGGGCACCTGGAGCTGTGTAACCGTCACAGCGGTCGTGGCGGGCCGGGACACCTCGACCTTCTGCGGATTGTGCAGGAATGTTTCGGTGACGCGCCGGATCTCCGGCGGCATGGTCGCGGTGAAAAAGAGGGTCTGCCGCGTAAACGGCACCAGCTTACAAATTCGCTCGATGTCGGGAATGAAACCCATGTCGAGCATGCGGTCGGCTTCGTCGATCACGAGGAGCTCGACGCCGGTGAGCAGCAATCCGCCGCGCTCGGTATGATCGAGCAGACGGCCGGGCGTCGCGATCAGGACGTCGACGCCCCGGGTGAGCTTGGTGTCCTGGTCGCCGAAGGAGACTCCGCCGATCAGCAATGCGACGTTGAGTTTCTGGCCGGCACCGTAGCGATCGAAGTTCTCCTTGACCTGGGCGGCCAGCTCGCGGGTCGGCTCCAGGATCAGGGTGCGCGGCATTCGTGCGCGGGCGCGGCCCTTTTCAAGAATGGTGAGCATCGGCAGCACGAAAGCTGCGGTCTTGCCGGTGCCGGTCTGGGCGATGCCGAGCACATCGCGACGGGCCAGCACGTGAGGAATCGCCTGTTCCTGAATAGGAGTAGGAGTGGTGTAACCGGTGGCTGCAACTGCAGCCAGCACCTTGTCGGACAAGCCGAGATTGGAAAAGGACATCGAGCCTCTGTGTCACGCGCCAATAGGCGACGGGGCCTCTATTCGACGCCGCCGTTAGGAATCGAGGGGTAAAAGGCTGTGGTCGCGTTCAACCCCGAAACGGCATGCTCTAACGAAGCTGGGGGCTCTCTGACTGACGCTGACCCGCGGCCAGTGCTTGGTGGAATCGAGTAGCGTTTCCAAGCCGCGATAGTGAGAAAATAGGGTCAAATCGCCCAAAGTCAATGGAGGTGGCCAGAGAAGTCCCGAAAAACCTTAATGTTTTTGCATTATTTGCAGGCAAACCGCCGCCCAGTCGTCATAGTTCGGGCTCTCCGAATACCGCCGCAGTCATCTGCAGGGCCGACGGTCGAATTGTCGTCGGAATTGTGGCCTGTCGTTGACCCGGCGGCAGCAGCGGGCGGGCGCATCGACGCTCATGAACCGGCGACGTGAGGTGGCCGACTATCGCAGAGCGGGACGTGGTCGGCGACGTCACGGCGGGACAACAGAGCAGGGACTGATGATGAGATCGATGCGGACGTGGTGGGCCTGCGGACTGGTCGTGCTGAGCCTGCTTCTGGCGCCGGCCGCCCAGGCCGAGAAGCGCGTCGCCCTGGTCGTCGGCAACAACGACTACAAATTTGTTCCCAAGCTGCAGAAGGCCGTGAACGACGCGCGCACGATGGGCGATACGTTGAAGCAGCTCGGCTTCAACGTGATGGTTGCGGAAAATCTCAATCGGCAGCAGTTCAGCCAGGCGCTGCTGGCCTTCGACAGTGCTGTCGAGGCGGGCGACACTGCGTTCTTCTTCTATGCCGGTCATGGCTTCGAGATTGCCGGACAGAACTTCCTGCTGCCCACTGACGTGCCCGCGGCGACAGAGGGGCAGGAGGAATTGGTGCGCGATGCTTCGATCATGGCGGACCGCATCATCGAGCGATTGCAGAACAAGAAGGCGCGCACGTCGATCCTGGTGTTCGATGCCTGCCGCAACAATCCGTTCGAGCGCGCTGGCACGCGCGCGGTCGCCGGCGGCGGCGGGTTGGCGCCGATGACGCAGTTGCCGGAGGGCGTGTTCTCGGTGTTCTCCGCAGGACCCCGGCAGACCGCGCTCGACCGGCTCTCGAACGACGATGCCAATCCGAACTCGGTGTTCACACGCACCTTTGCCAAGGAGCTGACGCAGCCCGGCGTCAATCTCGTTCAGGTCGCGCAGCGCACGCGCCGCGTGGTCAGCGAGCTGGCCGAGACCGTGCGGCACAAGCAGATTCCGGTCTATTTCGACCAGATGGTCGACGACGTTTTCCTGAACGGCATGGCCAAGGGATCGGCCGCAGCGGACAACAAGCCGGCCGAGCCGCAGCAGAAGCTCGCGGCCTTGCCGCCCGTGTCGGCCCCGCGCATTCCTCCGCCCAACGAGTCGTTGAACGCGCCGATCGCGATGTTCTCGCGCCACAATGGCGGTTGGACCGTCACCTTCTCGATCGCCGATCCGACGCTCGGCATTTCCTGGCGCATGGGCGAAGCCGGGGAATTCCGCGAGACCGGCTTCATGGACGTGCTGGATCCGCGCACGCGCAAGCGCAT
Organism: Bradyrhizobium denitrificans; assembly: GCF_013179005.1. Classification (NCBI taxonomy): domain Bacteria; kingdom Pseudomonadati; phylum Pseudomonadota; class Alphaproteobacteria; order Hyphomicrobiales; family Nitrobacteraceae; genus Bradyrhizobium; species Bradyrhizobium denitrificans. Next base: position 97,220 of record NZ_JABFDP010000009.1, read on the forward strand.
GCCCAATCCCTCGATCCAGCTTCCCGCCGATGCGCCGGCCGGCACGATCGAGGTCCGCTATGTTGACGCGGGTGGCGAGATGCAGGGGCCGTTTCCGATCCGCTTCGAGCCGGAAGCGGCGCTGGTGCGTGACCAGCGCAAGATCCTCGACATGACGGCGACCAGCTGGCTGTCGTTCCGCGAGTTCAACGGCCTGCTCGTCTACTACACCCACCTGATGTCGTATCGGTGCGCCATCCGCGAGGTGCGCATCGGCATCGACAGCGCCGTGCCCGACAAGGTGTTGAGCATGCCGGGTTGCGACATGAAGGACCCGATCGCGATTCCCTCGAATGCCACGCCCTATCTGAAGCTGCCGCCCGCGACGAAATTCGTTTCGGTCGAGCTCACCTATCGCGACGGCAGCGTTTCGGAGATCAAGAGCTTCCGGCGCTGAGGTGCCGCGTCAGGCCGAGATCGAATAGCCGCCATCGACTGGAATGGCTGTGCCGGTGACGAAGTCCGACGCCGGTGAGCTCAGGAAGGTGGCGATGCCGGCAAAGTCGTCGATATCGCCCCAGCGGCCGGCGGGGGTCCGCGCCAGCACGCGGTCATGCAGGCCGTCGATCTGCTGGCGCGCGGCACGGGTGAGGTCGGTGTCGATCCAGCCCGGCAGGATCGCATTGACCTGGATGTTGTCAGGCGCCCAGGCGCAGGCACAGGCGCGCGTGTACTGCACGATGCCGCCCTTGCTGGCGGCATAGGCCGGCGCAAAGCTGGCGCCGAAGATCGACAGCATCGAGCCGATGTTAATGATCTTGCCGCCGCCATTCGCCTTGAGCGCGGGGTAGGCGGCCTTTGAACACAGAAACGCGCTGGTGAGATTGGTGTCGATCACCTCGCGCCACTCCTCGAGCTCCAGCAGATGGGGCGGCTTGCGGATGCTCATGCCGGCATTGTTGATCAGGATGTCGATGCGGCCGAGCTCGCGCGAGACCTGCGCGACCATGGCGGCCACATCGTACTGGTTGCTGACATCGGCGGTAACGGCGATGGCACGCACGCCGCGGCCGGCGAGATCGGCGACAGCGGTCTTCGACTTGGCCGCGTTACGGCCGACCACGGCGATATCGGCGCCGGAATCAGCCAGGCCGCGAGCCATGCCCAGGCCGATGCCACCATTGCCCCCCGTCACGATCGCGACCTTGCCGCGAAGATCGAATCGTCCAGTCATTCTGCATCCTTTCCGGCTATTCCGATTCAGCAGGTGCGTATTTCAGCAGGTGCCTTGTTCAGCAGGTGCCTTGCCAGATCATCACCAAGCCGAGCGCGCCCATGCCGACACCATAGCCGGCCCATTGCAGCTGGTTGATCATGAAGCTCGTCCGCGGCCAAGCCACCACGCCAGTGCCCTGACCGATCCAGAACAGGCCGATGGCGAGCAGGAGCAAGCCGCCGATCAGCAACACTCTCCGCATGGCCGTTCCTCCTTCATCGACGCGCTTCACAGCATCGAAGACGCCGCTGCGGTCATTTTTGTGAAGATTTGTGACGAGGAAGCTAGCGGCCAAGGCGGCGGATGACCAGCCGCTTTCGGGCACAAAACAAAAAGCCCCGGATTGACCGGGGCTTTTCGCAGTAAAGAAGATACCGAACCCAGGCGGCTCAGTATTTGACGGCCGGGCCGGTCCAGTTGAAGCGGTAGACCAGCGAGGTGCTGATGGTCTGCACCCACGGCTTGAAGGTGATGTCGCGACCGAAAAGGGCGTTCGTTGTGTCGACACGCTCGGAGATGTTCTTGCGGTCGTAGAAGGCCGAGCGATATTCGGTCTTCATGAACCAGCCCGGCGCCGAGATGCCGAAGATGTTCAGGTTGTTCTCGACGCCGCCGCCAATGAACCAGCCGCTGCGATCGAAACCATCGGTGTGAAGGCCCGACGCACCGCCCGTGACGGTGCTCAACAGCGTCGTGCCCTTCCAGTGCGAGCTGGAGTAGCCGGCATTGACGTAAGAGAGAACGTTCGGGGCGACAAGATAACCGACGCGTCCGCCGACGGCCCACGAGTAGTCGTTCTTGATGTTGCCAGCGATCAACGCCCCCTGGTCCTGGATAGTGCCCTTGATGCTGCCAAACTGGCCATCAGCGAATGCACCAATCACCCAGGTCGGGTTGACTTGCCAGTCGTAACCGGCACCCACCGTGCCGAACCAGCCTTCGCCGCCCTGCTTCTGGTTGAGACCGATCAGCGCCGCACCAGTGGCCGTGCTGTTGATCGTCGTGTCCGCATTCCAGAGGCCGCCACCGCCGCCGCCGAAAATGTAGAAGCCGGTCCAGCTCGGCGCGAGCGGTGCAGCGATCGGAGCTTTGGTATAGGGACGGGCGGCCAAATCGGCGGCGGATGCGGTACCGGTCATTGCCGCCATAGCGGTCACAGCGAGCAAAAGCTTCTTCATGTTCAATTCCCCAAGATCGACGTGTCGCCTAGACCAATTTGGCAGCGGCGATTCCTTCGCCGTTTCTGCCTGAACTATAGCCGAATGGCGCCCAAATGCTGTTGCCGGCTGAGCACACCAGAGGGGAAAGTGCGGTGCGGAACGACAGTTGTTCCGGTAGGAGCCTGATTTAAAAAGGTAAAAGCAGGCCCACGCGAATGCGCGGAACCTGCAATCAACGCGGGAGAATCGGCCAAAAACTAGACGTCGAGCAGCTCGTCGCTGGCGAATTCCGCCTTTTCCGAAATAAAAGCGAAGCGTGCCTCCGCTTTGGTCCCCATCAACCGCTCGACCGAGTCGGCGGTGCCGTCGCGATCGTCGGCCAGCAGCACGACGCGCAACAGGGTCCGCTTGGCCGGATCCATCGTGGTCTCCTTCAGCTGCGCCGGCATCATTTCGCCCAGGCCTTTGAAGCGGCCGATGTCGACCTTGGCGTTGGCGTTGAACTCGCGCTTCAGGATCTCGTCCCGGTGGGCCTCGTCGCGGGCATAGAAGGTCTTGCTGTTGTGGGTCAGGCGGTAAAGCGGCGGCACTGCCAGATAGAGATGGCCCTCGTCGATCAGCCGCGGCATCTGCCGGTAGAAGAAGGTGATCAACAGAGAGGCGATGTGGGCGCCGTCGACGTCGGCGTCGGTCATGATGATGATACGCTGGTAACGCAGATCCTCTTCGCGATACGACGTGCCGGTGCCGGCGCCGATGGCCATCACGAGGTCGGCGAGCTGGGCGTTGGCGGTGAGCTTGTCCTTGCCGGCCGAGGCGACGTTGAGGATCTTGCCGCGCAGGGGCAGCACCGCCTGCTTCTTGCGGTCGCGCGCCTGTTTGGCGCTGCCGCCGGCCGAATCGCCCTCGACGATGAACAGCTCGGAGCCCTCGGTGCCGGCGTCGGTGCAGTCGGCAAGCTTGCCGGGAAGGCGCAGCTTCTTGGTCGCGGTCTTGCGCGCTGTCTCCTTTTCCTGGCGGCGGCGGATCCGCTCCTCTGCGCGCTCAATGACGAAATCGAGCAGGCGATTGGCCTGCACCGGATTGCCGGACAGCCAGTGATCGAACGGATCCTTGACCGCCTGCTCGACGATGCGCTGTGCCTCGGCCGTCGCCAGGCGATCCTTGGTCTGGCCCTGGAATTCCGGCTCGCGCACGAACACCGAGAGCATGATGGCGGCACCCGCCATGATGTCCTCGGAGGTGATGTTGGCCGAGCGCTTGCCCTGGCCGACGCGCTCGGCGTGGTCCTTCAGGCCGCGGAGCAGGGCGCTGCGGATGCCGGATTCGTGCGTGCCGCCGTCGGGGGTCGGGATGGTGTTGCAGTAGGACGAGAGGAAGCCGTCGGCGTCGGCGGTCCAGGCCACCGCCCATTCGCAGCCGCCATGGCCACCGGTGCGGCCTGACTTGCCGGCGAAGATGTCGGGATGGACCAACGTGTCGGCATGGATCGCCGCCGCCAGATAATCCTTCAGGCCGCCGGGGAAGTGGAAGGTCGCCTCGGGCTGGACGTCCTCGATGCCCTTCAACAGCGACGGATCGCACTTCCAGCGGATCTCGACACCGCCGAACAGATAGGCTTTGGAGCGGGCCATCTTGAACAGGCGTTGCGGCTTGAACGTCGCCTTGGCACCGAAGATGGTCGGGTCGGGCTGGAAGCGGACCTTGGTGCCACGTCGGTTGGCGACCTTGCCGATCTCCTCGAGCTTGCCCTTGGGATGGCCGCGCTCGAAAATCATCCGGTAGAGCTTCTGGTTGCGCGCGACCTCGACCTCGAGCCGGGTCGAGAGTGCGTTCACCACGGAGATGCCGACGCCGTGCAGGCCGCCCGAGGTCTCGTAGACCTTGGAGTCGAACTTGCCGCCGGCGTGCAGCGTGCACATGATGATTTCGAGCGCCGACTTCTTCGGGAATTTCGGATGCGGATCGACCGGGATGCCGCGGCCATTGTCGGTCACCGTGAGGAAGCCCTGGGCGTCGAGTTCGACCTCGATGAAGGTGGCGTGACCCGCCAGCGCCTCGTCCATCGAATTGTCGATGACCTCGGCGAACAGGTGGTGCAGCGCCTTCTCGTCGGTGCCGCCGATATACATGCCCGGGCGCCGCCGCACCGGCTCCAGGCCCTCCAGGACCTCGATGTCGCGCGCGGTGTACTCGCCCTCGGAACCTGCCGCGCGGGCGGCTGGCTTGGCCTGGGCCTTACCCTTGGCGGCGAACGCCGCCAGCGGGTCGACGACGCCCTTGGCCTTGGCTTTTGCAGCTGATTTCAATGGCTTACCCATGGAATTTGATGTTGCGCTTGCGCAAGATGGAACGAATCGTTGAGCCTGACTATGCCATGGACCGGCATAAAACAATGACCCAGGAAACCGCGCGCCTGCCGCCGCGGCGCGGCCGCTGTCGCAATTGACGGCGGAAACCGCGCTGTTCACGCGCGACAGCCGATTGTTGTGACTTGAAGTCGGCGGGCTCCGTGGCGTACCAGTCGACCAAGGGGAACCGCGAAAGCCATCAAAGACTTAGCGATCAGCACGGGAAGGCATCGAGCAGATGGAAGATTTTGGTCGCGCGGTTGCCGATTTCGTGCGCGATCATCAGGCTTGGGCTGCACCGGTGGTCCTGCTGCTCGCCTTTGGCGAGTCGCTGGCTTTCATATCCCTGCTGATTCCAGCCTGGGGTGCCCTGGTGGCCATCGGTGCCCTGATCGGCGCCACCGGGATCAGCTTTTGGCCGGTGTGGCTGGCCGGAGGGATTGGTGCCGCGCTCGGCGATTGGGTCTCGTATTGGTTCGGCTATCGCTACAAGGACCGCGTCGCCCAGATGTGGCCGCTGTCGCGCTACCCCGAATTGTTGCCGCGCGGGGAAGCCTTCGTGCGCGACTGGGGCGTGCCGGGCATCTTCATCGGCCGGTTCTTCGGGCCGTTGCGTGCCTCGGTGCCGCTGGCCGCGGGCATCTTCGAGATGCCCTATATGATGTTCCAGATTGCCAATTTCGTCTCGGCGCTGGTGTGGTCGGCGGTGCTGCTGCTGTTCGGCGACATCATCGGCCGCATCATGGAATGGCTCTGGCGCGCGGTTTGATGCTGGGATCCGACGTCCCCGGCGAGTTGCGATCTTGACGCAGGAACCGGCCGGCCTTATAGGCCTGCGCCCATGATCAACGCAGCGACCAACATGATCGCCGAAATGCGCCGTCGTACCCCCGCGGTACGGGCGATGATCTGCGTTTGAGATCACAGCCCTTGCCGCCGGATCCAGTCCCGCGGCAATCCTTCTCCTTGCAGCGCGATTGATCAGGCGGCTCCTTCGTCAAGCAGGAGTGTCCGATGTATACGCCACCGCCCTTCAAGCCCGACCGCGCCGCGAGCCTCGGCTTCGCTGACGCGCGCGGCTTCGGCACGGTCTGCGCGTGGGATGGCTCCAAGCCGATCGCATCTCTGGTGCCATTTCATCTGGGCGCGTTGAACGACGGCACGCCGCAGGCGTTCTTTCATGTCGCGCGCAACAATCCGCTGGCAAAGGTTGCCGACGGCGCGACGCCCTGGCTGCTCGCCGTCAGCGGCGCCGATGCCTATGTCTCGGCCGATTGGTACGTGTCGTCCGACCAGGTTCCGACCTGGCTCTATCAGGCGGTGCATCTGACCGGCACGGCGCGGATCTTGTCGGAGGCCGAGCTCGCGCGGCAGGTCGATGAGGTCAGTGCCAAGTTCGAGCAGCGGCTGCTGCCGAAGAAGCCCTGGACCTCGGACAAGATGACGGCGGGACGCCTCGAGGCGATGCGCAAGGCGATCGTCGGCATCGTCATGACGATCGACCAGGTCGAAGGCAGCTTCAAGCTCAACCAGCACAAATCCGAGGCGGACTACGCGGCGATCGCGACCAGGCTCGGCGAGCAGCCCGACATCGGCTCGCAACAGATTTCGTCTCTCATGCGGCAGGCGCGGCCCCAGGCCTTTGCCGGCGAAACCCAGACCTGAAGGAGCGTGTCATGACCGTGATCGATAGCAATCCGCCGAAGGCCAAAAGCGCAGCTGGCGCCGCGAGCCGCTCCGTGTTCGTCGACGGTGGCTCCGGCACGACGGGCCTCGGCATTGCCGAGCGGCTGGCCCATCAGAGCGATATCGTCGTGAAGACGATCGCCGAGGACAAGCGCAAGGATCCGGCCGCCAAACAGGCGCTGATGGCCGAGGTGGATCTCGTGATTCTTTGCCTGCCCGACGACGCCGCCAAGGAGACCGTCGCGCTGATCGATGGAATGGGTCCCTCGGCACCGAAAGTGCTGGACGCGTCGACCGCGTTTCGAGTGGCTCCGGACTGGGCCTATGGCTTTCCCGAGCTGACGGCCGATCAGGCCGACAAGATCCGCAATGCGCGCAAGGTCTCCAACCCCGGCTGCTATCCAACCGGCGGCATCGCGCTGCTGAGGCCGTTGGTCGACGCCGGCCTGCTGCCTCAGGATTATCCGGTCACCGTGAACGCGGTCAGCGGCTACTCCGGCGGCGGCAAGACGATGATTGCGGCCTATGAGAATGGCACGGCTCCCAACTTTGAGTTGTACGGCCTCGGCCTCGAACACAAGCATTTGCCCGAGTTGCGGCTTTATTCGAAGCTGACGCGGCGGCCAATCTTCATTCCCTCTGTCGGTAACTATCGGCAGGGCATGCTGGTGTCGGTGCCGCTGCAGCTCGACACGCTGCCCGGCAAGCCGTCTGGTGCGGATCTTCAATCCGCGCTGGCGAAGCACTATGCGGGCAGCAAATATGTGTCGGTGATGCCGCTCGACGGCGATGCGGCCAGAAGCGGCCGTCTCGAACCCGAGGCGCTCAACGGCAGCAACAGGCTTGAGCTCTACGTGTTCGCGAGCGACAAGCATGGCCAGGCTGTTCTGGTGGCGCGGCTCGACAATCTCGGCAAGGGTGCGTCGGGCGCTGCCGTGCAAAACATGCGGCTGATGCTCGGCCTTGCCGACGTCTGAGTTCGCTCTACATTGCTACGACCGCAGACGCGGCCACTTCCATCGGATACATGATGCGTGAGCCGGCATGATGCCGGCTCCGCCGCGCAACGCCGCGCGCCAATGTTGGGCAGACCCATGACCGCCTATGATCTCAGCAAGCTGCCCGTCACCCTTGACGACGTGCGCGCCGCCGCAGCAACGATCCAAGGCGTTGTGCTCGAGACAGCCTGCAATCAGAGCCGCACATTGGGCGAGATCTGTAAATGCAATCTATGGTTGAAGTTCGAGAATCTGCAGTTTACGTCCTCGTTCAAGGATCGCGGTGCGCTGAACCGGCTCAACGCGCTGACCGCCGAGCAGAGGCCGCGCGGCGTGATCGCGATGTCCGCCGGCAATCATGCGCAGGGCGTCGCCTATAATGCGCGGCGCCTCGGCATTCCTGCCACCATCGTGATGCCCGTCGGGACGCCGATGGTGAAGGTGGAGAACACGCGCCGCCACGGCGCGGAAGTCATCATCTCCGGTACAAATCTGGAAGAAGCGGGCGCATTCGCCCGTAGCCACGGTGCGGCGCATGGCATGACGTTGATCCACCCTTACGACGATCCGCTGATCATCGCGGGGCAGGGCACGGTCGCGCTGGAGATGCTCGCCGCGGTGCCCGAGCTCGATACGCTCGTCGTTCCGATCGGCGGCGGCGGGCTGATCTCGGGCATCGCGGTGGTCGCCCGCGCGCTCAAGCCGTCGGTGCGGATCATCGGCGTTCAGGCCGAGCTTTATCCGTCGATGTACAACGCCATCAGTGGCAGAGACTTGCCGATGCGCGGCGACACCCTCGCTGAGGGCATTGCGGTCAAATCGCCGGGACGGATCACGACCGAGATCATCCGCCATCTCGTCGACGACATTCTGCTCGTGACCGAGCCGCAGATCGAACAAGCCTTGGCGACGCTGATCTCGATCGAGAAGACCGTGGTCGAAGGGGCCGGCGCCGCCGGTCTGGCTGCGGTGCTCGCCAACCCCAGCGAATTCGCCGGCCGCCATGTCGGACTGGTGCTGAGCGGCGGCAATATCGACACCAGGCTGATCGCGTCGGTTCTGACCCGCGAGCTCGCGCGCGAGGGACGGCTGACGCAGCTGACGATCGACATCGTCGATCGGCCGGGACAGCTCGCGGCGGTGTCGAGCCTGCTGGGCGACGCCGGCGCCAACATCATCGAGGTGTCGCATCAGCGCACCTTCTCGGTCCTGCCAGCCAAGGCGACGCTGTTGGAACTCGTCATCGAGACCCGCGATCAAGCGCATCTCAACGACGTCATGGCCAAGCTCGCCGCAGCGAATTTCAAGGCGCGTTGCACCTGAGTCCGCCACGCGCCTTTCGCGCGGCGTTCTCCGACTGAGATCGGCGTGGCGCAGGAGGGGACGCTGACGCCGTCGCACATCATGCTTGGATTTCGCAATGCAAAGTCGTGTGCGGCGCAATGCGTAGAGTGTTCCGGAACAGCAATCCTCCCGGAACTCATCGCGTATGAGTTCGCAAACGCAAAACATCCCTGTGAGGTTGATCAGGTCAGAATTTTAGTTGCGCACCTCAATATTTGAGGACACCATTGCGTCCAACAAAGAAGCCGGTTGGGAGGACGTGATGAGACTGCTCGCGAAGCTGGGACTCGCCGCTGCCGCATGCCTGATCGGGGCCAACGCCGCGAACGCCGACACCACCGTCAAATGGCTGCACATCGAGGTCAATCCGGCGCAGGTCAAGATCTGGGACGAGGTGGCCCGCGCCTATGAGGCGTCGCATCCGGGCGTGAAGATCGAGATGCAGTTCTTGGAGAACGAGGCCTACAAGGCCAAGCTGCCGACCATTCTGCAATCAAAGGACCGGCCGAACATCATCTACAGCTGGGCCGGCGGCGTACTGAAGGCGCAGATCGAGGCGGGCGTCCTCGACGACATCACCGATCAGGTGAAGGGCTACAGCGATAGCCTGACGCCTGCGGCACTTGCGGCATTCACCGACAATGGCCGCATCTACGGTCTGCCGATCGCGCTGTCGCAGGTCGGTTTCCTCTGCAACAAGGAGCTGATGGCCAAGGCCAAGATCGATCCGGCCGCCATCAAGAGCTGGGACGATCTGCTTGGCGCCGTGAAGACGCTGAAGGCCGCGGGCGTGACCCCGATCGTGGTCGGCGGCGCCGACAAATGGCCGCTGCACTTCTACTGGACGCACCTTGCGGTTCGCATCGGTGGCAAGCCGGCATTCGATGCGGCGCTGCGCGGCGAGAATGGCGGCTTTGCCGGAGAGACCTTCGTCAAATCCGGCGAGCTGTTCAAGCAGCTCGTCGATCTGCAGCCGTTCCAGAACGGCTTTCTCGGCTTCAAGAACCCCCAGGCCGTTGGCTATTTCGGCGACGGCAAGGCGGCGATGACCCTTGCCATCAGCTCCGCCTATCATCTGCAGCGGGCGCTCGCAGCCGACAAGATCGGCTTGAGCGAGGATAAGCTCTGCTGGTTCAATTTCCCGGCCGTGGCCGGCGGCAAGGGGGCTCCGACCGATACGCTCGGCGGCATCACCGGCTGGCTCGTCACCAAGGGCTCGCCGAAGGAAGCAGTCGATTTCCTGAAGTATTTCATTTCGAAGGACGTGCAGACGCGGTTGGCGGCCGGGAATTTCATCGTCCCAGTCGTGCAGGGCGCCGACGCCGGCCTCAACAATGGCTTCATGAAGCTGATCGCGGCCAACCTGGCGAAGTCGAACTATCATCAGAACTTCTATGACCAGAGCCTTGGCCCCTCGGTCGGCCGCGTCGTCAACGATGTCTCGGCGGAGATCGCGGGCGGCAGCATGAGTCCGCAGGACGCAGCCAAGGCGATTGAAGCGGCCCGCAAACAGGGCAACTGACATGGCCCGTCAGATTGCGAGCTCGTCGGCGATCCACGTCGCCCGGCCGCCGCTGGCCGCGCAAGCGAGCCGCGGACCGAGTTGGGACGGACGATACACCGTCCTGATCCTGTTCCTGCCGCCGGCGCTGCTGTTGTTCACGCTGTTCGTGGTGCTGCCGATCGGGGAGGCGGCCTGGTACTCGGCCTTTAACTGGAACGGCTTCGGCAGGCCGACCAATTGGATCGGCCTGGACAACTACCGCTTTGTGCTGGAGACGCGCGCATTCTGGCTCGCGCTGCGCAACAATGGTCTGATCATCGCGGTCTCCCTCTGCGTCCAGCTGCCGCTGGCGCTGACGCTGGCCCTGATGCTCTCGGAACGGTTCCGCGGCGCGGTGGCGCTGCGCATGCTGTTCTTCATGCCCTACATCCTCGCCGAGATCGCGACCGGGCTGATTTTCAGCTTCGTTTATGACGGCGATTACGGCCTTGTCGCTTCGATCTGGCGCAGCTTCGGCGCCGAGCCACCGCATCTTCTGGCGTCGACGGACACCGCCATGCTGGCGGTGCTGATCGTGATCGTCTGGAAGTATTTCGGCTTCCATATGATGCTGTTCATTGCGGCGCTGCAGAGCATCGACAAGAGCCTGATCGAGGCGGCCAGGATCGACGGCGCGACGCGGACGCAGAGCTTGCGTCATGTCGTCATCCCCTTGCTCTATCCGACGATCCGGCTCTCCGTCTTCTTTGCGATCATCGGGTCGTTGCAGCTGTTCGACCTGGTCATGCCGCTGACGCGTGGCGGACCCGCCGATTCCTCCAATACGATGGTCAGCTTTCTCTACAACAACGGCATTTCCCGCATGCGCGTCGGTTACGGCAGCGCCATCGGGGTTATCCTGTTCGTGATCTGCGTGACCTTTGCGTTCACCTACAAGCGATGGTTCATGCGCGATGAATAGGGCCGACCCCACCAGGGCGCCGTTCGATCCGGCCGTGCTGTTGAAGGCGGCGTTCCTCGCCGTCGTCGCGATCTTCGTGCTGGTGCCCCTGCTCGCGACCTTGCTCGGTGGCTTCAAGTCTCTCGGCGAACTGCGCGTCAATCCTTTTGGCCTGCCGCAGCATTGGGAATGGCAGAATTATGCCGACATCCTGCTCTCGGGGCGCTACTGGCAGCTGCTGCGCAACTCGCTGATCATCTCGACCTTGACGGTCACCCTGACCCTGATCGTCGCGTCGATGGCGGCGTTCACCTTTGCCCATGTCCGGTTTTTCGGCAGCTCGATGCTGCTGAGCTATCTCACCCTGGGGCTGCTGTTCCCGGCCGCCACGGCGGTGTTGCCGCTGTTCATCAAGGTGCGCGATCTCGGGCTGCTCGACAGCTATTTCGGCGTCGCGCTGCCGCAGGTCGCCTTCAGCCTCGCAATGAGCGTGCTGCTGCTGCGGCGTTTCTTCAAGGACCTTCCCTACGAGCTGCTTGAAGCGGCGCTGGTCGACGGCTGCAGCTACGTCAAGTTCTTCCGCCACGTGACGCTGCCGCTGTCGCGACCGATCCTGGCCACGGTCGGCACCATTACCTTCGTCAACAGCTGGAACGCCTATCTGTTGCCGCTCGTGATGCTGAACACCGATGCGCTGTATCCGTGGCCGCTCGGCATCATGGTCTATCAGGGCGAGTATTCCTCGGAGTGGCACCTGATCCTCGCCTTCATCACGCTGACCATCCTTCCGACGATCATCCTCTTTCTGCTGGCGCAGAAGCACATCGTCGCCGGCCTCACATCGGGCGCGGTCAAGGGATGAACACGATCTCACGGAGACCATCATGAGAAAAATAGGCATCGGCATCATCGGATGCGGCAACATCAGCACCGCCTATCTGAAGGCGGCACAACGCTTTCCCGTGCTCGACATCAAAGCACTAGCCGATATGCGCAGCGACGCGGCCGAGCGTCAGGGCTCAGCCTTTGGTCTACCGGCCATGCGCGTCGACCAACTGCTCAAGCGCGATGACATCGAGATCGTGATCAACCTCACCGTGCCGCTGGCCCACACCGACGTCAGCCTCGCGGTGCTGAATGCCGGCAAGCATGTCCACTCCGAGAAGCCGCTCGGGATCGATGTCGCGGAAGCGCGCAAGGTGATCGAACTCGCCGCGCAGAAGAACCTTCGGGTCGGCTGCGCGCCGGATACGTTTCTCGGCGGCGGGCACCAGACCGCGCGCAAGCTGATTGACGACGGCGCGATCGGTGCGCCTGTCGCGGGCAGCGCCTTTTTCGGGTGCCCCGGCCATGAACGCTGGCACCCGGCTCCGGGCTTCTATTATCTACGCGGCGGCGGCCCGATGCTCGATATGGGTCCTTACTACATCACGGATCTCGTGCAATTGCTCGGCCCCGTCGCCAGCGTGATGGGCTCGACCGCACGCCCACGCTCCGAACGCCTCGTCACCAGCCAGCCGATGAACGGAACGCTGATCCCGGTCGAGGTGGCCACGCATGTCGCGGGCACGCTCGAATTCGAGAATGGGGCGGTCGTGTCGGTCACGATGAGCTTCGACGTGCCGAAGCACCGGCACGCGCCGATCGAGATCTATGGCGACAAGGGCAGCATGCTGGTGCCGGATCCGAACCGTTTCGGCGGCGAGGTGCAGGTCGCCAAGACCGGCGGTGAATGGGAGACGATGCCGCTGACGCACGGTCACGTCGATGGCGAATTCCGCTCCATCGGCGTCGCCGACATGGCCACGGCCATCCTGAACGACCGCCCGCATCGGGCCAGCGGCGCGCTGGCCTTTCACGTGCTGGAAGTGATGGAGGCGTTCCAGACCTCCGCCAATGAGGGCCGGCGCGTCGTGATCGAGAGCCGCGTGGAGCGGCCGGCGATGCTTCCCGCGGGGCAAGATACCGGACAGATCGATTGAGGACAAAGCGATGCGCAAGGCAATGATTGTATGGGGCGGCTGGCCGGGACATGATCCGGACCTCTGTGCCTCGATGATCCGCGGCTGGCTCAAGGCCGAAGGGTTCGAGGTGCAGATCGAGATCACGACCGCCGCCTTCGCTGACCCCGCGATTCACGATCTGTCGCTGATCATCCCGATCTACACCATGTCTAAGATTGAGAAGGCGGAAGCACTCAATCTCTGCGCGGCCGTGCGCAGCGGCGTCGGGCTCGCCGGGCATCATGGTGGCATGTGCGACGCCTTCCGCGATTCGGTGGACTACCAGTTCCTGTGCGGCGGGCAGTGGGTCGCACATCCCGGCAATATCATCGATTACCGGGTCGACTTGACCAGACCGGACGATCCCATCATGAAGGGCTTGAAGAGTTTCGAGCACCGGTCCGAGCAATACTACATGCATGTCGACCCGGCCAACGAGGTGTTGGCGACCACGACGTTCAGCGGCGAGCACGCACCCTGGATCGAAGGTGTCGTGATGCCGGTGGTTTGGAAGAAGCGATATGGCGCGGGCCGCGTGTTCTATTCCTCGCTTGGCCATCGCGCCTATGAGCTCGACGTTCCGGAGATCCGCACCTTGATGACCCGCGGGATGCTATGGGCGGCGCGCGAGTGACTGTTGGAGCGACGCCGTCACCCGTCCGCGCCACGCTCGAGGACGTCGCGCGGACGGCGGGCGTGTCGCTCGCCACCGTCGACCGCGTCATCAACCGCCGCGAGGGCGTGCGGGCCAAGACCGTCGCGCGTGTCGAGGCCGCCGTGGCTAAGCTCGGCTACCGCGCCGACATTGCTGCCGCGCGTCTTGCCAGGGGCCAGAGCTTCCGCTTTGCCTTCGTGCTGCCGACCGGCGGCAACAGTTTCATGACGAATTTGACCGAGCAGGTCCAGCGAACGGCGGAATGGCTGGCCGGGCAGCGCGGCTTCATCGACATCCTCCATGTCGACGTGTTCGACCCGGATGTGCTGGCCGGCACGCTGGAGACCTTGTCGCCGGCCTATCAGGGCGTCGCCGTGATCGCGCTCGACCATCCGAGGGTGCGGGCCGCAATCGACGAGCTTGCTTCCCGCGGGGTCGCGGTCGTGACTCTGGTGTCCGACGCGCCGAGCTCGCGCCGCCTGCATTATGTCGGCATCGACAATCCGGCGGCGGGACGGACGGCGGCGACGCTGATGGGGCGTTTCCTTGGCGGCCGTGACGGGACTGTCGCGGTGATCGCGGGGTCGTTGTCGCTGCGCGATCACGCCGAACGGCAGTTCGGCTTCAACCAGATCCTGTGCAGCGAGTACCCGAGTCTTCGCGCGCTGCCGACGATCGAGGGCCGCGACGACAGCGAGCTCACGCGCCAGCTCACGGCCGAGCTGCTGGCGCGCCATTCGGATCTGCGCGGCATCTATTGCTGCGGCGCCGGCAACCGCGGCATCGCCGACGCCCTGGAGGCGTCGGGGCGGGCCCGCGAGGTCGTCTGGATCACCCATGAGCTGACCCAGCATACGCGGCGGTTCCTGGTCCGCGGCACGCTCGACGCGATCATCAACCAGGATCCGGGCCACGAGGCCCGCTCCGCGGCGCGCGTCCTGCTCGCGCATTGTTCGGGCGAGCCGATCAGCCCCGATCAGGAGCGCATCCGCATCGACATCTTTCTGCGCGACAATCTGCCGTGATCTAGCAGAGCGGCCGGGAGCATGATGCGTTTTCGTGGAAACGCATCTGGTCTAGAGCCAGCCGAAGATCGCGATCGCCAACACGGCCTGGGCGGCGAAGCCAACCAGAAAGGCGACCGTTCGGAACAGCGGCAGGCCGAGCGTGTAGACGATCACATGGGCGACCCGCGACCAGAAATAGACGGCGCAGGCCAGCACCGTCCATTTGGTCGAGTAGTCCATCGAATTGAGGATCAGCACCAGCGGCGCGAAGATGATCAGGTTCTCGACCGCGTTGTCATGCGCGAACATCAGCCGAGTCGCCCAGGGCGCGTGCGGCTTGTCGTTGCGGGAGGGGTTGGCCATGGCGCCGGTGAGGCCGCGGACCTGGCAGCGGTTCAGAATATAGGGAACCCAGAGCAGCCCGGTCAGAATGACCGTGAGCGTCAGCCAGAACAGTTCGCGCGTCATCGAGATCCCCTCAACTGATTACCGTCCCGCCCCGGCGGGACCGAGGCGTTATAATCAATTGCCGCGGATCACGCTACGCGCGGACGCGCACATACGAGCCCGGCGCGTCCTCGATCGGTGGATAGGCATCGTTGCCGACGCTGCGGGCGGGAACCTCTTCCGGATCGAGTTCGGCGAGCCACGCGCGCCAGTCCGGCCACCACGACCCCTTGTGCTCCTGCGCGCCCTTCATCCAGTCCTTCAGCGAGATGTCGTGGATCTGGTCGTTGGTCCAGTACTGGTATTTGCCGGAGGAGGGCGGGTTGACCACGCCGGCAATGTGGCCCGAGCCCGAGAGCACATACTTCACCGGGCCGCCGAAGAACTGCGAGCCGTAGAGAACAGAATCCGCCGGCGCGATGTGGTCCTCGCGCGTCGCCAGATTGTAGACCGGCACCTTCACCTTGGAGAGATCGAGCAGCGTGTTGTCGAGCACCATCGTGCCCTGCGTCAGCCGGTTCTCCAGGTAGCAGTTGCGCAGGTAATAGGAGTGGTTGGCCGCCGACATCCGCGTGGCGTCCGAATTCCAGTGCAGCAGGTCGAACGCCGCCGGCGGCTGGCCCTTGAGGTAGTTGTTGACGACATAGGACCAGATCAGGTCGTTCGACCTGAGCATGTTGAAGGCCATCGCCATCTTGCTGCCTTCGAGCACGCCCGAGGCCTGCATGTCGCGCTCCAGCGCCGAGATCTGCGTCTCGTCGACGAACACCAGCAGGTCGCCCGCATGCGTGAAGTCGACCTGCGCGGCGAGGAACGTCGCAGAGGTCACGCGCTGGCGGCGCTTGTCGGCGAGCCAGGCGAGCGTGGTCGCGAGCATGGTGCCGCCGACGCAATAGCCGAGCGTGTGCACCTTCATCTCGCCCGTCACCTTCTCGATGACGTCCATCGCGGTGAGCGGACCTTCCTTCATGTAGTCCTCCCAGGTCTTGGTCCCGAGCTTCTTGTCGGGATTGACCCAGGAGATCACGAATACCGTGAGGCCCTGATCGACGCACCATTTGATGAAGGATTTCTCCGGGCGCAGATCGAGGATGTAGAACTTGTTGATCCAGGGCGGGATGATCAGCAGCGGCGTGCGCAGCACGTTCTCCGTCGACGGCGCGTACTGGATCAGCTGCATCATCTCGTTCTGGAAGATCACCTTGCCCGGCGTCATCGCCATGTTGACGCCGACCTCGAGATTGGCCGGGTCGGATTGGCGGATCTTCAGCGTGCCCTTGCCGGCCTCGATGTCCTCGGCAAGCATCTGCATGCCACGCACGAGATTGTCGCCGCTCGACGACAGCGTCTGCCGCAGCACTTCCGGATTGGTCAGGACGAAGTTGGACGGCGCCAGCGCATTGGTGATCTGGTTGACGTAGAACTCGGCCTTCTTGCGTGTCTGCGGATCGAGCCCTTCGGCATTGTGGACGAGATCCTGCGCCCATTGTGTCGTCAGCAGATAGGCCTGCATGACGAAGTCGAAGAACTGGTTCGACTTCCATTCCGGATCGGCGAAGCGCTTGTCGCGCGGCGACGGCGAAATCGCCGGTGGCGCGTCTTCGCCCGCGAGCCGACGTGAGGCCGAGCCCCACAGGTCGAGATAGCCCTTCGCGATCTTGGTCTGGATATCGCTGGCGCGATCCTTGTCGGACAGCCAATAGTCGGCGACCGCCGTGAACGACTTCACGACTTCGGCCAGCTCGGTCGGCGGCCGGTCCTGAACTTCACCGGTTTCGCGCGGCTTCAAATAGGCTGCGAGAGCCTTGCCGCTCGTCTCCATTGCTCTCGCGATATTCGTCGCGAAGGCTTCGGCGTCGAATGTTTTTGTTGATTGGGTGGTGCTGTTCGAAACGTCGGTCATGGCCTGATCACACTATCGCGTCGGGAGCGGTTCGTCACCGCGCGAGATCAACAATCCGCGAGTTTGCGGTTAATTCGATTATTGCGTGTTGCGTTGCGAAAAAGTCTGGCGTTTCTGACCCATTGCGTTCGTAGCCGAGATTCTTGTTCAACCCTGTAACGTTTGGGGTGACAATTGGTTGTGCTGCGGCAAAATGCGCCGCGTTGCGATTGGCTGGTTTGTGGCGGGAGTGGGGGCTTGGTTTGAGGTGGTTGGGACGGAGCTGGACGACGCGGACGCAGGCCATCGCGGCGGGCGTGGTGTTGTCGTATGCCGCGTTGGCGCTGTCCGGCTGCTCGAGCCCGATCGCCGACATGCCGTCCCTGGATTCCGATGCGGTGGTGCGGCCGAAGGAGCCGGGCGGATATCTCCCGGTGAACGACGTGCCGCGTGAACGTGAGACGCCGATCATCTCGCCCGAAGAGCGCGCCAAGATCGAAAAGGAGCTGGCGGCCGCGCGAGATCGCCAAGCCTCCGCAGGGACGGCCGGCAAGGACCGCTGACCCGCCGCCGCCCGGGACGACGTTACGGCTTTGACCCACGTAATTTTCTGGCGCGGCGCAGCGTCCATGATAAAACACCGGAATCAACCGCACCTGAGCGTGTCGTCGCCGGCTAAGCCGTAAGGTCGTGCTAAGTTTATGTTTTAGCACGAATTTCGGTACATCGCCCGCGCCGCCGCAGAGCCAGCGATGCTGGCTGTATCGCCCCCGGTTGCCGGAGCCGAGAGACCCATGGAAGATTTCTATCGCATCCGCCGTCTGCCGCCTTACGTCTTCGAGCAGGTCAACCGGGCCAAGGCGGCCGCGCGGAACGCCGGCGCCGACATCATCGATCTCGGCATGGGCAATCCGGATCTGCCGGCCCCGCCCCATGTGTTGGAGAAGCTCAAGGAAACCCTCGGCAAGCCGCGCACCGACCGCTATTCGGCATCGCGCGGCATCGTCGGGCTGCGCCGGGCGCAGGCGGCCTATTACGACCGCCGGTTCGGGGTGAAGCTCAACCCTGACACCCAGATCGTCGCCACGCTCGGCTCGAAGGAAGGTTTCGCCAACGTCGCGCAGGCGATCACCGCGCCGGGCGATGTCATTCTGTGTCCGAACCCGAGCTATCCGATCCACGCTTTCGGCTTCCTGATGGCGGGCGGCGTGATCCGCTCGGTGCCGTCGGAACCGACGCCGCAATTCTTCGAGGCCGCCGAGCGCGCGATCATCCATTCGATCCCGAAGCCGCTCGCGCTGATCGTCTGCTATCCGAGCAACCCGACCGCCTATGTTGCGAGCCTGGATTTCTATCGCGACTTGGTTGCATTCGCGAAGAAGCACGAAATCCTCATTCTGTCGGACCTCGCTTATGCCGAGGTCTATTTCGACGACAAGAATCCGCCGCCCTCTGTTTTGCAGGTGCCGGGCGCGATGGATGTCGCCGTCGAGTTCACCTCGATGTCCAAGACCTATTCGATGGCCGGCTGGCGGATCGGCTTCGCCGTGGGCAATGAGCGCATCATCGCGGCGCTGGCGCGGGTCAAGTCGTATCTCGATTACGGCGCGTTCACGCCAGTGCAGGTTGCGGCGACAGCGGCGCTGAACGGGCCCGACGATTGCATTCGCGAGATGCGCGAGACCTATCGCAAGCGCCGTGACACGCTGGTCGAGGCGTTCGGCCGCGCCGGCTGGGAGATCCCGTCGCCGGAGGCGTCGATGTTCGCCTGGGCGCCCTTGCCCGAAGCCTTCAAGGGTCTCGGCAGCATGCAGTTCGCGACCCTCATGGTGGAGAAGTCGGGGGTCGCGGTGTCGCCGGGCGTCGGCTTCGGTGAGCACGGCGAGGGCTATGTGCGCATCGCGCTGGTCGAGAATGAGCAGCGCATCCGGCAGGCTGCGCGCGGCGTCCGTCGGTTCCTTGAAAGTGGCATCGAAACGTTGCACAACGTCGTGCCGATCGCCAATCGGCGCTAAACCTTCTGCTGCTTTCCTATCGACAGGTTCTCTGATTCCATGGTCGCACCCCTGAGAGTGGGCATCGCGGGCCTCGGCACCGTGGGTGTCGAGGTCGTTCGTCTCCTTGAGCGTCAGGGGCGCGTGCTGACCGAGCGGACGGGACGACCCGTGCGCGTGGTCGCGGTCACTGCGCGGTCGAAGGCCAAGAAGCGCGGCATCGATCTGTCCGGTATCAAGTGGGCCAAGGATGCGCTCGCGCTGGCAAGCGATCCGGACGTCGATTGTCTGGTCGAATTGATGGGCGGTGCCGGCGATCCCGCGCTGTCGGCGATCGATACCGCGCTCAAGGCCGGCAAGTCGGTGGTCACGGCGAACAAGGCGCTGATCGCCAAGCATGGCCTGAAGCTGGCGAAGGCCGCCGAGAAGCATGGCGGCGCATTGAACTTCGAGGCCGCCGTCGGTGCCGCCATCCCGGTGATCAAGACCCTGCGCGAGGGGCTCGCCGGCACTGATATCAGCCGCGTCTATGGCATCCTCAACGGTACCTGCAACTACATCCTGACCCGCATGGAGCAGGAGGGACTGTCGTTCGACGAGTGTCTGAAGGATGCGCAGCGTCTCGGCTATGCCGAAGCCGATCCGTCGTTCGACATTCATGGCCACGATACCGCGCAGAAGCTGGCGATCCTGGCGAGCCTCGCCTTCGGCACGCAGGTTGCGCAGAACTCGGTCTATGTCGAGGGCATCTCCTCGATCGCGCCGGAGGACCTGCGCGCGGCGGCCGAACTCGGCTACCGCGTCAAGCTGCTCGGCGTCGCGGTGCGGACCGCCAAGGGAATCGAGCAGCGGGTGCACCCGACGATGGTGCCGAAATCCTCGTCGATCGCCCAGGTAATGGGGGTGACCAATGCGGTCACGATCGATGGTGAGGGCATTCCGCCGATCACGTTGGTCGGGCCCGGAGCAGGAGGCGCCGCGACCGCGTCGGCCGTCGTTGCTGATATCGCCGACGTCGCGCGCGGCATCCGGGCGGCGCCGTTTGGCCGGCCGGTCGACAAGCTGCAGGCCACCGAGAAGGCGCCGATGGAGCGGCATGAGGGCGGCTATTACATCCGCCTGATGGCGCGCGACCATGCGGGCACCGCGGCCACGATCGCGACCCGTCTGGCCGAGCAGAAGATCTCGATCGAATCGATCGTGCAGCGCCATCCCAATGGCGGCGAGCCGCCGCCATCGGCCGGCAAGGGCAGTCCCGTCCCCGTGATCCTGGTCACCTATGCGACCCACGAGGATGCTGTGCACAAGGCGCTGCAGGCTGTGCAGCGCGACAAGGTCATCAGCGGCAAACCTCAGGTGATCCGAATCGAGAAGAATTAGCGCATGATACCCAGGGAACCGCTTGTCCCTGCTCAAACAAACGCGTGGCGTTTGTTGATGGTTCATGCTCAAACCGGGGAAGTTCTTGGGCGGAGACCGGCCATTGCTGCCGACCGCCTGATCCCGACGCCGCCCCTGCGGACGGCGTCTGAGCGATAGGTTTTGATGGCGGGTGTCCGCCGAGACGTCTTGAGGAGTTGGCCGATGTCGACGCAGATTTCTGTCCCGCAGCAATTGTTGCTCGAGCGCATTCTGACGCTGGAGCTGGTGCGCGTGACCGAGCGAGCTGCGGTGTCGGCGGCGCGGCTGCGCGGCCATGGCCAGGAGAAGCCGGCCGACCAGGCGGCCGTCGACGCGATGCGCCGCGAGCTCAACAAGCTGCCGATCGAAGGCACCATCGTGATCGGCGAGGGCGAGCGCGACGAAGCGCCGATGCTCTATATCGGCGAGAAGGTCGGCCTCAATGCCGGCCCCAAGGTCGACATCGCGGTCGACCCGCTCGAAGGCACCACGCTGTGCGCCAAAAACATGCCGGGCGCGATCGCGACCATGGCGATGGCCGATGGCGGCACCCTGCTGCATGCCCCCGACGTCTACATGCAGAAGCTCGCGATTGGTCCCGGCTATGCCAAGGGCGTGGTCGATCTCGACGCCACCCCGGCCGACAACGTCCGTCGCCTCGCCAAGGCCAAGGGTGTCGACCCCAGCGCGATCACGGTGCTGGTGCTGGATCGTCCACGTCATGCCGACATCATCCAGGGCGTCCGCTCGACCGGTGCCGCTGTGCGCCTGATCACCGATGGCGACGTTGCCGGCGTGATCCATTGCGCCGATCCCGACAACACCGGCGTCGACATGTATCTCGGCACGGGCGGCGCGCCGGAAGGCGTGCTGGCCGCAGTGGCGCTGCGCTGCATCGGCGGCCAGATGCAGTGCCGGCTGATCCTCGACACCGAGGAGAAGAGGGAGCGCGCAGCCAAGATGGGCGTCGGCGATCCCAAGATGATCTACGGCATCGAAGACATGGCCCGTGGCGACTGCCTGTTCGCGGCCACCGGCGTCACCACCGGCTCGTTGCTGTCGGGCGTCAGGTTCCGCAAGGACGGCGTCATCGAGACCGAGACCGTGGTGATGCGCTCGGTGACCGGCACGGTGCGTTACATCCGCGCCGAGCACCGTCAGCTGGAGAAATTCCACCTCGACTGACGGCGGAGTGCCGCGATGTCCGATCTCTCGATGGTCAAGGCGCTGGTGTTCGACGTGTTCGGCACCGTCGTCGACTGGCGCACCAGCCTGATCAACGACTTCACCGCCTGGTCGAAGACCCGCGGCATCCAGGGCGACTGGATCGCGCTGGTCGACGGCTGGCGCGGGCTCTATGTCGGCTCGATGGACGAGGTCCGCAAGCATCCTGAGCGCGGCTACGCCATCCTCGACGTGCTGCATCGCCGCTCGCTGGAGACGCTCGTCGCCCAGCTCGGCATCAGCGGCCTCACCGAGGCCGATCTCGATCATCTCACCCGCGGCTGGCACCGGTTGCATCC
The DNA here is from genome assembly GCF_013179005.1 of Bradyrhizobium denitrificans. Taxonomy (NCBI): domain Bacteria; kingdom Pseudomonadati; phylum Pseudomonadota; class Alphaproteobacteria; order Hyphomicrobiales; family Nitrobacteraceae; genus Bradyrhizobium; species Bradyrhizobium denitrificans. The sequence continues at coordinate 119,370 of NZ_JABFDP010000009.1, forward strand.
GTGGGCCGATAGCGTCGCTGGGCTGACCCGGCTGAAACGCAAATACATCATCGCGCCGCTCTCCAACGGCAATGTCGCGCTGCTCACCAACATGGCGAAGTTCGCCGGTCTCCCCTGGGACCTGGTGCTCTCCGCCGAGCTGTTTCAGCACTACAAGCCCGACCCCGAGACCTATCTCGGCGCCGCGCGTCTGCTCGGTCTTGCGCCCGGCGAGGTCATGATGGTCGCCGCGCACAACAATGATCTCGAAGCGGCCCAGCGCTACGGCCTCAAGACCGCCTTCGTCGCGCGGCCCACCGAATACGGCCCGCTGCAGAGCCGCGACTTCGAGGCCACCGGCGCCTGGGACATCGTCGCCGCCGACTTTGGCGGCATCGCCGGCCGCCTAGGCTGCTGAACCGTCTGCATCACGCGCCAGAGATGATCACGCCGTACCAGCCGAGACCCTTGTAGGTCTCGTAGCCGGGCGTGGCGTGAAAGGCGACCAGGCGGCCCGATGCGTCCTGATAGAAGCCGCTGGGCTTGCCGTCGAGCCTGAGCGAAACGCGCTCGCTGAGGATGCCCTGGCCGTCCGACGCAGCAATGACACGGCCGTTGGAGTCGACCAGCAGCACCCGGGCCTTGTCGCTTTCGCTGACGCGAACGCCCTGCACGATGGCGCGCGCCTGTGCTTCCCAATCGAAATGGATCGCGAGTACCCCGAGCGGCTTGCCATGGGCCTTGCCGTCCTCGCGCACCGATGCGCAATAGGTCGCGACCTGGGCGTTGCCGAGCAGCGGCTGGCACTCGACGTCACCAGCGACATAGTCGTCGCCCGAGCGCAGGCCGCGCGCCTCGCGAAACCATTTGGTATCGGCCACGCTCTGGCCGACGACGTTGAAGCGGTCCGCCCGGCCGTTGGCGATGACCTTGCCGCTGGGATCGCATAGCCAGAGATCGAGATAGACCGTGTAGGCGGAGAGAATCACCGCGAGCCGTTCGGACACATGGACGACGCGGGCAGCATCGGGCGAAGCCGCACAATCGACCACGGCCGAATCCGTCGCCCACCAGCGCACGTCACAGGTCCGCTCATAAAGATTGCGGTCGATCAGCTCGATGGCGTTCAGCGCGAGATCGACCATGCGCTCGCCGCGCGCCCGCTCGGTCATGCGCTCGATCGAGCTCTTGAGATTGCCGGTGCGTGTCGTCAGCTGTCCTTCAAGCTCGCGGGCGATGGTCTCGACCTGCTGGCCGACGGCGCGCACCTCCTGCGCCACGACGGCAAAGCCGGCGCCCTGCGCGCCGACGCGCGAACTCTCGATCAGCGCGTTCAGCGCCAGCATCTTCATCTGATTGGTGATCTGCTGGATCGACTTGGTCTTCTCGCAGGCGATCTGATTGACCTCGCCGGTGAGCCGCGCGATCAGCGCGGAAACGTCGGTCTCGTCGTCGGCACGGGACGCTTGCGGGGAAACGAGGGAATGGGACGACTTCAAATCAGGCGCAGTCAGCATCGGATGAACTCCATGTTGCTGTACGTCTCTCCCGGCGCGGAGATCGCCAACAAAAAAATAAACGGTTCTTTTGATTGAAATTGTAGGGAGTTCGCCTAACGCCCGTTTAATGCACCCCCTTCGACATAGCTGTAATTTTAGGCAACTGTTATTAGGTACCGCAAATCGCATCGACTTCGTTGGATATCTGGCAAAACCCCTGGGGTTCCCGGCCTGGAACCTGATCGCCGCGCGTCGTTGCTGTAGATTCGGCCGCGGCCTGCGAATCGCCGCACCGCGCAAGAGGCTTTGCGACCCATGACACCGCTTGCCACAGCCCTGCCGATGAGTGCGCCCCAGGCGTTCCTCGGCGTGCGGCTGTCGCTCACCAACAAATTGTGGCGCGACCGGCTGGATGCCCGCGGCGCAGCGCGGGCGCTGGCGATGGTGCAGCGCTATCAGCTGCCGGAGATGCTGGCCCGGGTCCTGGCCGGACGCGACGTCGACATCGACGCCGTCAACGACTTCCTCGACCCCACCATCCGCAAGCTGATGCCAGATCCGTTCACGGTGACGCAGATGGAAGCCGCGGCCAAGCGCATTGCGGATGCCGCGGTCAGGGGAGAGAAGGTCGCGATCTTCGGCGACTATGACGTCGACGGCGCCACCTCGGCGGCGCTGCTCGCCTGGCATCTGCGCCATTGCGGGCTGGATCCGCTGATCCACATTCCCGACCGCATCTTCGAGGGCTATGGCCCCAACGTCGAAGCCATCCGCGCGCTCGCCGGCAAAGGCGCGACCCTGCTCGTCACGGTCGATTGCGGCACGACCAGTCTGGAGCCGTTGGCCGAGGCGAGGCGGCTCGGCATGTCCGTGGTTGTGATCGACCACCATCAATGCGGCGAGGAGCTGCCCGAGGTCGAGGCACTGGTCAACCCGAACCGGCCCGACGATCTCTCCGGCCTCGGCTATCTCGCTGCGGTGGGGCTGACCTTGGTGACTCTGGTCGCAGTCAACAGGGAGCTGCGCGGCCGCGGCTTCTGGAGCGGGACGCGGCCGGAGCCTGATCTCCTGAGCATGCTGCATCACGTCGCGCTCGGCACCGTCGCCGACGTCGCGCCGTTGATCGCGCTCAACCGCGCCTTTGTCGCCAAGGGCCTGATCGCGATGCGCCGGCGCGACCATGTCGGCCATACCGCGCTGATGGATGTCGCGCGTCTCAACGGCCCGCCGGAGGCGTGGCATCTCGGCTTCATGCTCGGGCCGCGCATCAATGCCGGCGGCCGCATCGGCCGCGCCGATCTCGGCGTGCGGCTGCTGTTGGAGAGCGACGTTTCCGAAGCCGCTCGGATCGCCGCCGAGCTCGACCGGCTCAACAGCGAGCGCCGCATCATCGAGCAGCACGCCGAGGCACAGGCCGAGGCGGAAGCGCTGGCGTCGCTGGGCCTGGAAGACAAGGGCGCTGTCATCGTGACGGCCTCCGAAGGCTGGCATCCAGGCGTGGTCGGGCTGGTCGCGTCCAGGCTGAAGGAAAAGTTCGCGCGGCCCGCCTTTGCGATCGCGCTCGAGCCCGGCGGCATCGGCACCGGATCGGGCCGCTCGATACCGGGCGTCGATCTCGGTAAGGCCGTGCGCCACGCCGTGGAGCAGGGCCTCCTGATCAAGGGCGGCGGCCATGCCATGGCCGCCGGCGTCACCCTGCGCAAGGAACGGCTGGCGGAATTCCGCGCTTATCTCGAAAGCGCGCTCGCGGCTGACGTGGCCGAGGCGCGCCACGTCAACGAGATCCTGATCGATGGCGCGATCAGCGCGCGCGCCGCGACGCCGGAGCTGGTCGCGACGCTCAATCGCGCGGGTCCGTTCGGCAGCGGCAATCCCGAGCCGATCGTGGCACTGCCGTCGCATCAGCTGGTCTATGCCGACGAGGTCGGGCAGGCGCATCTGAAGCTGCGCTTCAAGTCCGGTGACGGCGCCACCGTCAACGCCATTGCGTTCCGCTCGGTCGGCCAGAAGCTCGGCAATGCGCTGGTTCAGCATCGCGGCCAGGTCCTGCATGTCGCCGGCACGCTCACCGTCGATCGCTACCAGGGCGTTGAGCGCGTGCAGCTGCGCGTCCTCGATGTCGCCGTGCCGGACCACGGTCCGGCGATGATCCGGTAGCAGTCCGCACATCCGCTGTCGTCCCGAGTCATCTCTCCGTCGTCATGGCCGGGGCAAGTCCGGGCAAGACGAAATAACTCATCAGCAGGCTCTGATTTGACACAGCCCGTTCGATCTCAATCCCCGAGGTCGCGGACGCCGGAACGACAGTGGAGCGTGTGACGCGCATCGTGGCCCGCATGACGCTTCGATCTCGCCGCGCCATCGCGCCCGAGTGATGCCTGATCAAAGCCCTCATCGGAGGAGAGAGGGCGCAGGGAATGCCGGGTGAAGACCTCACCCATGGCCCGCCTGCAAACGAAAAAGCAGGCGGCAGTCACCACAGGTCAGGCCGATCAACCGGCATTCCCTGCGCGATGGGTTTAACGTTTATACGCGATCTCCCCGGTGTCCGGCTGATAGCCACCGTCGTCAGCGGGATCATCATCACCCACCGGCTTGGCGCCAGCTTCGGGGCGCCAGGACCACGCGATTTCACGTCCGCAACCTGCCGTTCGCCCGCGCGCTGCGAGAGCACGCTGCGGCAAGATCGCGGCCACCGCATCCCATCCTCCACGTTCGTGACGATCGCGAAGCGTCCCTCTCATGAGGACGGAACGCGCAGAGTATTTCTGATTTTCGGAATAAAGGCAAGCAAAATCTCGCTTGCGTCTGCGGTCGAGGTCATCCCACTGACATCGCAGCGGTTCATGACGTTTACGCGCAGCTGCGCGGACCATCGCGCGGCGACGCGACGGCGGACGCCGTCGGGGCGTACCTCTGTACCATCCGATCATCCTCGTCTAAATTTGCAGCGAGTGAACCGACCGGAATGAGGACACTTCGATGGGGCGTCTGCCTGCCATGATCATGGCCCTGCTGGTGGGTTCGTCGTGGGCCCATGCTGAACCGGGCAAGCACTGGCAGACGGCAAACCCGAGCGAAAAGCCGTGGTCTGCGGCGATTTCGCGGGAGGTTCAGCAGTTCGCCGACGAGCAGAAGCCGACGGCGATCATGGTGGTCAGGGACGATGAGATCATCGCCTCGTCGGGCGACATCAGCGCCAAGGTCAATGTCCGGTCCGCGCGCAAGAGCCTCATCAGCGCCTTGTACGGCATTGCCGTCGAGGAAGGCCGGATCAACCTCGACAGCACCCTTGCCGAACGCGCCATCGACGATAGCCCCGACGCCCTGTCGCCGGCCGAGAAGACCGCAACGGTTCGCCAATTGCTGATGGCGCGGTCGGGCGTCTATCATCTCGCGGCCTACGAGACGCCGCAGATGAAGCAGCTCCGGCCGGCGCGCGGAAGCCATCCGCCTGGCAGCTTCTGGTACTACAACAATTGGGATTTCAACGCGCTCGGCACGATCTATCGGCAATCCATGGGCGACGTGTTCAAAAGCTTCGAGACGCGGATCGCGCGCCCGCTGGGCATGGAGGATTTTTCGACGAGGGATGGTCATTACCAGAAGGAGGACTCGTCCTCGCATCCGGCCTACGTGTTTCACATGAGCGCCCGCGACCTGGCGCGATTCGGCGTGCTCTTTCTCAACGGCGGACGCTGGAACGGGGCGCAACTGGTGCCGGCGCATTGGGTGACGGAATCCACCACGCGACTGTCGGACACGGAGCAGCAGGAACGCGGCTATGGCTATCTCTGGTGGACGTATGCGAAGTCGGATTCGGGCTTCAGTGCCTTCTTCGCCAATGGCTATGGCGGCCAATTGGTCGTCGTCGTCCCGTCGAAGCACCTCGTGCTCGTCGAACTGGTCGATCTCGACGCGAACCCGCATGGTGTCCGAACCCAACGCGCTCTCGATCTGGTGAGCAGGATCAGCGCGTCGGTGCCATGAGGGAGCATACGAAGGCTATCGCGCTCAACCTGAGATCCGATCACGTCTCAGCAAGTTTGCTTGCATGGGGGCCGGGCTCAGCGCCAGAACGGCTTCGGCAACTGCTCGAGATTGAATTTGGGGGCTGGCCGGGGAGCGGGCGGAGGCGCATCGTCCGGCGCGGAGTACAGCAGGAACGCCTCGAAGGGCACGTCGGGCGCTTCCTCCGCGCGGCCGGAGCAGGTGAAGGGAATTGTGCGGCAGCAGCCTTCCAGGCTGAGTGTCAGTTCGTCGGGACCGAACAGCGATGGCTGTCCTGGGGCGTGCCGCTTCGTTCTGATGATGGCTGTGAAGCGATCGCCGCGGGCCTCGTAGCTCCCGCTATAGCTCAGCACGCCATCGCCGCCGCGGACGTTGCCCGCGGCCAATTGCACGATCCCGGTCCCCTGGCCCCTGGGGGTCTTGAACCAGGCGGAATAGGTACCTTCCTTTATCATGGGCGTGGCCCCCCATCGATCGACTGCGGCATCGTTGTGCATCGCAAATTAAAGGAAGGTGAAAACAGCCGTCCGAAACCGGTGAGAACCCGGCAATTTATTCGTATACAAATGGTGAGCCGTTTGGCCGCTCAGCTGCCTGCGTCCCGACTGGCCAGGCGGCGCGCCGATCATCCGCGATCGCATGAAATTAGCCGGACGGCGGCCGGCGGCCCGGCGTATAAGAGAATCTGATCAGGTCATCTCCAAGGACATGCAATGGCATCCGAACCCCGCTCGCCGCGTCTGGCCGTGCTCATCGACGCCGACAATGCCTCGGCCAAGATCGTCGACGGGCTGTTCGAGGAGATCGCCAAGATCGGCGAAGCCAGCGTGCGCCGGATCTATGGCGACTTCTCCAGCCCGCGCTCGAAGCCGTGGGCCGATACGCTGGCGCGACATGCGATCGTGCCGCAGCAGCAGTTCGCCTATACGACCGGCAAGAATGCCTCCGACATCACGCTGGTGATCGACGCGATGGACCTGCTGCATAGCGGGCGGTTCGACGGCTTCTGCCTGGTGTCGTCGGACAGCGACTTCACGCGGCTGGCCGCGCGCATCCGCGAACAGGGCATCGACGTGTTCGGCTTCGGCGAGCAGAAGACGCCGGAGAGCTTCCGGCAGGCCTGCCGCCGGTTCATCTACACGGAGAACTTGCGCAGCGACGCTGCGAGCAGCAAGGACGCGGACAGCGCGGCAGTGCCGAAGTCGCTGCTGCCGGTCAGCGCGGCGACGCCGATGATCAAGAAGGTCATCACGCAGATGGAGAGCGAGGACGGCTGGGTCGCGCTCGGCGAGGTCGGCAAGCAGCTCTCCAACCTGGTGTCCGACTTCGACCCGCGTACCTATGGCTGCCGCAAGCTGAGCGATCTCGTCCGCAAGACCGGAGGCTTCGAGATCGAGGAGCAGTCGAAGGGCGGTGGCTCGGTGCGCATCCGCGTCAAGGCGGCGACCGCGCCGCAACCCAGGGCGAGAGCGCCGAGGGGCCACCGCGAGGCGGCCAAGCCGTGATATTCCGGCGCAGCGCTGCGTGTGACGGGCAACCCGGCTCTCCGGCGCGGCGAGCGAAGCAAAGCGATCCCAAGTCTTCGTGCAGCCTGGATTGCCTCGCGTCGCTCGCAATGACGCGAGAGGACATGTGATCGCCCAAAGCCTGCCCAACAAGGCGACTTGATCGGCTGCTCAACCGCCCTGTCGCAGCTTCGCCAGCACCTTCAGCCCGCCATAGCCGTCGGCGGGTGTGAGGCCGGCCTTGGCCTGGAAGTCGCGGATCGCCTTCATGGTGTCGTTGCCGACGCGGCCGTCGGTGCCGCCGGTGTCGAAGCCGGCCGCCGTCAGGCGCTTCTGCATCTCCTGGACCTCGGCCAAGGTCAGCGCGCGCTCGGAGCCGGGGAAGGGCTGCAGGAAGGGCGGCGCCCCCAGGATGCGGTCGCCGAGATGGCAAATCGCGAGCGCGTAGCTCATCGCCGGATTGTAGGACTTCACCGAGTAGAAGTTCGGTCCGAGCAGGAAGGCGGGGCCGCCCTCGACGGGGATCCACAGCTGCGCGGTCGCGTTCGGCTGCGGGAAGGGCTGGCCGTCGGCGCGGGTGACGCCGGCGGCCTGCCATGCCGCATAGGTCCTGCTGCCCGACATGTTGCCGGGTGCCCGCACCTCGTAGCCCCAGTGCTCGCCGCGATGATATTTGCCGCGATTGACGAGATAGCGCGCGGTCGAACCGAGCGCGTCGTCGGGACGGCCGAACGGCGAGATCTTGCCGTCGCCGTCATAGTCGAAGCCGACGTTCAGCCAGACCTCGGGCATCCATTGTGTGTGGCCCATCGCGCCGGCCCAGGAGCCGCGCATCTCCTCCGGCGTGCTCCAGCCGCGGTCGACGATTTTCAGCGCGTTGGTGAGCTCGGTCTCCCAATAGGCCTTGCGGCGCGGCTCGTTCCAGGCGAGCGCGGCGAGCGCGGGAAACACCGGCCGCATGTGGTTCTGCTGCACCAGCGGATCGCCGAACGCGGACTCGACGCCCCACAGCGCCAGCAAGGTGCCGCGCTCGACGCCGAAATCCTTCTCGATGCGCGCGAACAGCGCCTCGTTCTTCGCTAGCGCCGCCTTGCCGTTGATGACGCGCCAGTGGGAGACGCGGCGGTTGATGTATTGCCAGAGCTGCTCCTTGAACTCGGGCTGATTGCGCATCTCCTTGAACACGGTCATGTCCGGCTCGAGCCGTGCCATCACGCGCGTCCAGGTCGCCTGCGAGATGCCCTTGGCAAGCGCGCGGCCGCGGAAGCCGTCGCGCCAGGCGTCGAATTCGGCCGGCGCGGCGGCTGCAGGCAGGGCAGGAACGAGCAGCGCGGCGGCACCAAGGCCGGAACGGAGCAGGGTGCGGCGGGTCGGGGAATCGGGCTGGGTCATGGCCCGCATTCTAGCGGCTGCTGCGGACGGACGGCAGACCCCGCGTGGCGCTCAATCCGGGTGGAACTCGGCGGCGATGCGCGCCAGCCAGCGGCGGATGGTCGCGACATCGCGTTTTCCCAGGCCGGCGGCCAGCCGCTGCTCCAGCGCGGTCGCCCGGCGCCGCGCCTTGGCCAGCAGCGCGAGGCCGCGCGCGGTCAGGGTCCATTGCAGCATCCGGCCATGGACCGGATGCGAAGCCCTGCGAATGGCGCCGTCGCGCTCGAGATTGCCGATGATCACGTTGACGGTCTGCGGCGTCAGCAGGGCCATGCGCGCGCAGTCAGCGCCGGACAGGCCGGGATAGGCCTTCAGCATGGTCAGCACCACGAATTGCGGATGGGTCAGGCCGGTGGAAGCCAGCGCGCGCTCGAGCGATAGCCGCGCCGCAGCCTGGGCCTGGCGCAGCAGATAAGCGAGATGGCCGTCCTCGCCGCGCTTGCCTTCACCGGGCGACGGCAGGGCTTGGCCGGCCGACGCTGTTCGCGCACGAGGCGGGCGCGACTGCAGCGTGGACGGACGGCCCGGCGGCCTTCGCTTCGTCGATCGAGAGCTTGCCTTGCGCATGGTATCAGAGCTCTGATAAATTATCAGAAGGCTGATAACATAAGAGACGTCAAATGTCACACGCGCGCAGCGATTGCACGAGTTTCAGGAACCAGGCGCCGGAGCTCTACGATGCCATCCTCGCGGTGAGCCAGCAGGCGGCCAAGGCCGGTCTCGACAAGCAACTGCTCGAACTGGTCAAGATCCGGGCGTCGCAGATCAACGGCTGTGCGTTCTGCGTGCAGCATCACGTGCTGCTGGCCGAGAAGCTCGGCGTGTCCGCCGACAAGATCAACCTCGTCGTCGCCTGGCGCGAAGCGCCGCAATTTTCGCCCCGGGAGCGCGCGGCGCTCGCCTTCACCGAGGCATTGACCAAGCTGGATGGCGGCGTCAGCGACGAGGTCTATGGGTTGGCGCGCGCCGAATTCTCCGAGACGGAGTTGGTGTTTCTGACCTCGGCCATCGGTGTCATCAATCTCTGGAATCGCTACGGCGTCGCCTTCCGCTGGACGCCGGCGGAGCGGCCGGCGCGCGCCATGACCTGAGCTGCAGGGAACCGCGGCCAAGCCGCGCGAGTTGTGTCTTCAAACGAGGAGGCGCACATGACCGAGCCGAACGAGGCGCTCAAGCCGGACGATTTCCCGCTCGAGGCGGAAAAGGGCCGCGTCTGCCGCCAGGACGGCAAGCCGATCGCGCGCACCGACACCGAAGCGATGGCCCACGAGATCGCCGAGCGTCTCAATGCCGAGGAGCATCGCCGGGAAGAGGACAAATGGTCGGCGTGAGATCGGCCGCTTGCAGTCGTGAACGGCCGGATCAAGTCCGGCCATGGCGATGCGGCGGCCGCCGGCCGTAGCTCAGAACGGATTCGCCGGCTGCGCGCGCTTGGGCCCTTCGGGCTTGGGCTCCACGGCCAGCCTCGGGTCGGTCGGCATCACGCGCGCGCCGGCAGCACGCGCGACCTGTCCGGTGGCCGATTGGCGCGCCTGCTCGGCGGATTTGATCTCCGGCGGATGCCAGCGGTCGCGCACCAGCATCGTCAGCGCGCCGACGCAGAGGAGCGCGATCGCCGCTGACACCAGCGCCAGCCCAGTCCTGCGATGAGGCGTGTCTGTCACCATCCGCGATCCTCCTTCGACCACTAACCCGCGGGCGGGGAGGTCGGTTCCGGCAAGCCGGGCCGCGGCGCGATCAGTTCCGATCACGCCCTGCGGCGGCATCGGCCTGTGGGCCGGCGGCGGGCGGAAGCGCACCGGTCATCGCCGGCGCCGGCGTGACGGCTGACGACAGCGCCGGTGGCGTCGTCTCCGGGCCGATCTCGCGGCCACGGCCGCCGATCAGGCGCTCATAGGCGGCGACCAGCGTCGTATAGGGATTGACCCAGATCCAGCCGTCGCGCGTGAACAATTGCACGTCGAAATGCAAATGGCGCGTGGTGCCGTTGGGATGGTCGAGATAGTTCGAGACCACGCCGATCGGTTCGCCTTCGCGCAACGGCCGGCCGTTGAGCAGGCCGTCTTTGTCCATCGCCATCGGGTTCATGTGCATGTAGCGGAAGCGGATATGCTCGGTGCCGCTGTTGACCTGCACGGTCACCGCCTGCTGCTTGGCCGATCGGATCACCACGCCGTCGCGCACCGCGAGCACGCGCTGCTGCCACGGATCGCAGCCATCGGGGCCGTCGCGCCGCGCGGGACAGGCGCCGGGCCGGATGTCCTGGCCCTGATGGCCGAGGCCGCTGGCGCATTGGCCGACATTGAAATCGCGCGCCTCGCAGAAATTGTCGCGCCAGGGATACTGGCTCCAGGGCTGCTCGAGCTTGTCGCTGGCGCGACGGCGGCCGAACGATTGCGAGTGCACATAGGCCGGCGCATCCAGCGGGAAGCGGATCTGCGCATAGGCGGTGCGGTCGGCCCGGCCGGTCTGGCCGCGCGCGCCGCTATTGGCGACGATGTCGCCCGACGGACGGTAGGTGAAGTCGGCCGAGAAGGTCTCGGGCCGCTCGGCGGCCATCGGCGTCATGGCGGGCGGGAGGCGGGCCGGCAGACCGCCAGCCACCCGCAGCGCCTTCAGGAAGCGCTCGGCGATCGGATAGGCCTCGCGGCAGGCCAGCCGTCGCGGCCGCGGCGCACTGTCGAGGCATTGGATCGAGACCACATAGGGCACGCCGAAGCGGGTGAAGGCGTAGCGCACATAGCCTTCGCGGATGAAACGGCGCAGGTCAGGATAATATGCGGCCAGCGCCTTGACCGGATCTCCCTTGCCGCCGGCCGGATCGGCGATGTCGTAGGTGATGGCCGAGCCAGTGATCTGGATCTCGACCGGTTTGGCGAAGACCCGCGACGGCAGGCCATCGGTCGTCTCCGCCGGCAGCGAGAACACCGCGTCGTAGCCGGACGGGCCGGCGGCGAACAGGTCGGTGTGAAAATCGGCCTGGACATCCTTCGGAGATGCCCCGGCGCTGGCGCCATGGCGGCGCGCCGCCAGATAGGCGGTGGCATCGAACGGCAGCAAAACGGGGACCGGACTGCGTCCGATCCCCGTGAAGATCGCCGAGGTCACGCCGTTGAGCTGGATCAGCGCAGGCCATCTGCGCGGGTCATCCGGACCGACGCTGCGCCGGCGCGCGCTGAGGGCAAAGTCGGCGGCGACCTCGGGCGCCGCGTTGAGCTCGGAGCGCAATTGGTCCGACGCGGCTCGCCAATCGGTGCGATGGACCGTGCGGGCCGGCGAGGCGAAGCCGTCGGCCGCGCGCCCTGCGGACGGCGCGGCCAGCATCATGATCGCCGCCAGGACGGCAACCGTGATGATGCGTCTTGCCCCTCTGCTTGCCCCCAATCCCGCACGCCCCCCGGCGTCAGATCAAGCCATGCCCTGTGCGGGCCTCAGTCCTTGGCGCGCTCGCAATACGAGCCGTCTTCGGTCATGACGACGATGCGGGTGCCGACCGTGATGTGCGGCGGCACGCCGGTGCGCACGCCATTGGACAGCACCGCCGGCTTGTAGGACGACGACGCGGTCTGGCCCTTGGTGACCGGCTCGGTGTCGACGACCTCGAGCGTGACGCGCTGGGGCAGCGCGATCGACACCGGGACGACGTCGTGCATCGAGAGCTTGACGGTCATGTTCTCCTGGAGATACGCCGCCTGCGAACCGACGACGTCCTTCGGCACCAGCACCTGGTCGTAGGTCTCCGGGTTCATGAAGTGGAAGCCGTCCGGATCCTCGTACAGATAAGTGTAGTTGCGCTCCTCGATCGTGACCTTCTCGACCTGGTCGGTGGTCTTGTAGCGCTCCGAGATCTTCACGCCATCGCTGATTCGGCGCATTTCGATCTGGCTGACCGGGGTGCCCTTGCCGGGATGGATGTTTTCGGCCGTCACGACGACGTAGAGCTTGCCGTCTTGCTCAATGACGTTACCCTTGCGAATAGAGCTGGCGATGACTTTCAAAGCTGTTTTTCCTGATCTAGGGGCCCGGCAACGGGCAGCGCCGGGCGGCGGTCGGACGCCGGGTTCGGTTTCGGGGCGCAACATACTGATTTTGTCCGGCCTTGCCAGTCTTTTACAGCCCCGGCGACAGATCCGATGATGTCCGGGGAGCCCAAACCCTCGCCGTGGTGGTCGCCCCAGCGCCATGCCGACGTCCGGCCGTTCCTGCAAGCGCGGGCCGCGATCATGCGCGCGGTGCGGGCCTGGTTCGCGGAGCAGGGGTTCACCGAGGTCGAAACCGGCATCCTGCAGGTGTCGCCGGGCAACGAGACCCATCTGCACGCCCCGGCGACCGAGCTCACGGGGGCGGACGGAACCCGCTTGAAAAGGTATCTCAGAACCTCACCGGAATTCGCCTGCAAGAAGCTCCTGGCCGCCGGGGAGCGCCGCATCTTCGAATTCGCCCGGGTGTTCCGCGACCGCGAGCGCGGCGACCTGCATCTGCCGGAATTCACGATGCTGGAATGGTACCGGGCCGAGGCGCCTTATGATGCCATCATGGCCGACGCCGTCGTCCTGATCGCTCACGCCGCCCAGGCGACCGGAATCCAACAATTTTCGTTCCGCGGCCGGACCGCCGATCCGTTCGCCGAGCCCGAGCTGCTGACGGTCGCTGCGGCCTTCGCGCGCTACGCCGGCATCGATCTGCTGGCCACGATCCGCAACCGCACGGGCGACCGCGCGGCGCTGGCCGCGGCCGCGGCGGGCAAGATCCGGATCAGCGACGACGACACCTGGTCGGACCTGTTCAGCAAGCTGCTGGTCGAGCATGTCGAGCCGCATCTCGGACAGGGCCGCCTCACGGTGCTGTATGAATATCCGAGCCCGGAAGCCGCGCTGGCGCGGGTCAAGGCAGGGCAGCCTGAGGTCGCCGAGCGCTTCGAGGTCTATGCCTGCGGCGTCGAGCTCGCCAACGGCTTTGGCGAACTGACCGATGCAGCCGAGCAGCGCCGGCGGTTCGAGCAGGACATGACCGAGAAGCAGCGGCGCTATGGCGAGCGCTACCCGCTGGATGAGGATTTCCTGGCCGCGGTCGCCGAGATGCCGCAAGCCAGCGGCGTTGCGCTCGGCTTCGACCGGCTGGTGATGCTGGCGTCGGGCGCTGCCAGAATCGATCAGGTGGTGTGGACGCCACCGGCAGGTGAGCGATGAACAGAATTGAACGGCCCACGACATTGCGCAGCGCTGCCGACCTGGTTGCGCAGGGCCTCGCTGCGCCGTCCGACGAGGCGACGCTGGAGCGCGTGGCGCAGCGTTATGCCGTCGCGGTGACGACGCATCTCGCCGACCTGATCGACGCTGACGATCCCGACGATCCGATCGCCCGCCAATTCGTGCCGTCGGCGGACGAGTTGAAGGCGCATCCCGGCGAGCGCGGCGATCCGATCGGCGACGATGCGCATGCGCCGGTGCCGGGCATCGTGCACCGTTATCCCGATCGCGTGCTGCTCAAGCTCGTGCATGTCTGCGCCGTGTATTGCCGCTTCTGCTTCCGCCGCGAGATGGTCGGGCCGGGCAAGGACAATGCGCTGTCCGAGGAGGCGTATCGCGCCGCGCTCGCTTACATCCGATCCCATGGCGAGATCTGGGAGGTGATCCTGACCGGCGGCGATCCGCTGATGCTGTCGCCGCGGCGGTTGAAGGAGATCATGGCCGATCTCGCCGCCATCGATCACGTCAGGATCATCCGCATCCATACGCGCCTGCCGGTTGCCGATCCCCAGCGCATCACGGCGGCGCTGGTCGATGCGTTGAAGGTGCAGGGCGCCGCGACCTGGGTGGCGCTGCACGCCAATCATCCGCGCGAATTGAATGCCGCGGTACGGAGCGCCTGCGCCCGGTTGATCGACGCGGGAATTCCGCTGGTCAGCCAATCCGTGCTGCTGCGCGGGGTCAATGACGATGTGGCCACCCTGGAGGCTCTGATGCGCGCCTTCGTCGAGACGCGCATCAAGCCCTATTATCTCCACCACGGTGATCTCGCGCCGGGGACGGCGCATCTGCGCACAACCCTGGAGCATGGCCAGTCGCTGCTTCGCGCATTGCGCGGCCGGGTGTCCGGTCTGTGCCAGCCCGATTACGTGCTCGACATTCCCGGCGGCTACGGCAAGGCCCCGGTGGGGCCGCAATACCTCACTGCGGAGGATTTTGTTGAGCAGGATCATGCCGCAGGTACGCAAACCCGCTATCGTGTGATTGACTATTGCGGCGAGGCGCATCTCTATCCGCCCGCGGCCGAGTGAAGTGTCCGGCCGATTCCGCTGACACGGAGGAGCAACATGAAGAGACTTGCGATCGCGATGGGGCTCCTGATCCTCGTGACCGATGGCGCGACGTTGGCGCAGAGCACCGGCGCAAACAGCGATGCATCGATGCAGATGCAGAAGAAGCGCCGTCAGCCGCGCCCGAGCGATCTGCCCAAGGCCGAGCAGGCCGCGGAGGACAGTTCGATGAGCAATGTCAGCAAGGAAGACCGCGAGCTCGATCGCAAAATCAAGAGCATCTGCCGCGGCTGCTGAGCACGGCGAGCTTGCCGCGCGCCGATCGTGGACCGTGGCCAGGCTGAGCGGATCATGGTGCTTCGGCGTCGCGAGCCCATGCGAGCACTTCGTCGAAGCCGGGCTCCGACACGCCTCGCATGAAGGTGGCGAGCGACATCATGCCGAATGCCCTGGCGATGTCAGGCCCATCAACGGCGAGGCGTCCCTCGAGGACGGCGCGGTGGAATTCGGCGGGCGTCAGACCGTCGATCGTGTGTTCCGGCGCGGCGCCGGGGCCGGCGGCCAACGCCTCCAGCGCAATGCCGCCGTAGAACAGCCGGGCCAGCAAACGAGTCACGGCCAGCCGAGCCAAGAAGCTGCGGCTTGGCGTCCTGCCGGCGGCGACGCAGAGAACCTTCGCAAGGTCCTCGGTCGCCGCCAATTCAAAGGTCACAATGGCTAAGTCGAACAGCGGATCGTTGCAGGCTGCGAGCTCCCAGTCGATCAGCCACAGCCGCCTGCCATCGAAGATCAGGTTTCGCGGGTTGGGGTCATTGTGGCTCGAAACCAGACCGCATGGGGTCCAGGGAATGGCAGCGCGGATGCGAGCGAGGTTCTCTCTGTGACCATCCAATAGGCCGCGGGCAAGCAGGCCCGATCTGTCCAAGGTGGCGAGCACCGTGGCAACGATGTCGCCCGGCTGGTCCAGCGGCACGAAAGTCGGCGTCGACTGCAGCCGGTTGACGAGACCGCCGAGCTCTCGGACCAGTCCAGCTGTATTCCCCGGATGCTCGGACAGCGGTCGCGGATCGACGAAGTCCATAATGGCGACGCCACCCACCGGGTCGGCATAATGCACAGCGGGCGCTACGCCTGCCGCTGCCGCAATCGTCATGCAGGCAAAGCCGCGCCGACGGTGATGAACGGCCGTTCGCTCAGGCTCGACGCGCAGGACGTAGCACCGTTCCCCGATATCGACCCGACAAATCAGCGCTCCCGACACGCCGCCTTTCAGACGCCTGAAGCGAGCAGCCATGCGACCAGCGCCGAACGCTTCGGCGAGAGCGTGGCGTACGATCTCCTGCCGCGATGAGGGGATCAGGTCGAGGCATTCAACCACGTGGGTACTCCGGCTGTGGTGAGCGCGAGAGGAGAACGTCGGGCGTCGAATGCGAACCGGGCAGCCGTCGCGCGCATCGGCAACCTCGCCGGAAGCGGCGCCGGATGGCGCCGCTTTGTTCATCTGTTCGCGTTACGCCGAGCGCTCGCGCACGGACTCGTTGCGCCGTGTCCGCCGCGTGGTGACGGCGTCGGCGAGTTGCTCCAGCACCGCGACCGTCGTGTCCCAACCGATACAGCCGTCGGTGATGCTCTGGCCATAGGTCAGCGGCACGCCCGGCTTGACGTCCTGGCGACCGGCGACGAGATGGCTCTCGATCATCACGCCCATGATGCGCTGCTCGCCGGCCGCGAGCTGGCCGGCGATATCGGCGGCGACGAGCGGCTGGTTCTCCGGCTTCTTGCTGGAATTGGCGTGGCTGGTGTCGATCATCAGCCGCGCCGGCAGGCCGGCCTTGACCAGTTCGCTCGCAGCCTGCTCGACATGGGCCGCGTCGTAGTTCGGGCCGCTGCCGCCGCGCAGGATGATGTGGCAGTCTTCATTGCCGGTGGTGGCCGCGATGCCGGAGCGCCCGCCTTTGGTGACCGCCATGAAATGATGCGGATGGGCGGCTGATTTCACCGCGTCGGCGGCGATGCGGATGTTGCCGTCGGTGCCGTTCTTGAAGCCGACCGGGCAGGACAGGCCGGAGGCCAGCTCGCGATGGATCTGGCTCTCGGTGGTGCGCGCGCCGATCGCGGCCCAGGCGACGAGGTCGGCAATGTATTGCGGCGTTGTCATGTCGAGGAATTCGCATCCCGCGGGCAGGCCGAGATTGTTGACGGCGGACAGCACGTTGCGCGCCAGCCGCAGGCCCTTGTTGATGTCGAAGGAATTGTTGAGATCGGGGTCGTTGATCAGGCCCTTCCAGCCCACCGTGGTGCGCGGCTTCTCGAAATAGACCCGCATCACGATTTCCAGCCGGTCATTGAGACGCTCGCGCAAGGCGGCGAGGCGGCCGGCATAATCGATCGCGGCCTTCGGATCGTGAATGGAGCAGGGGCCGACGATGACCAGCAGGCGATCGTCAGTGCCGTTCAGGATGGCGTGGATCGCGTTGCGCGCGGCCATCACGACGCGGGTGGCGGTGAGGGTGCGCGGGATCTCACCCATCACCTCCACCGGCAGGCTCAATTCCTTGATTTCCTTGATACGAAGATCGTCTGTGGTGCTCAGCACGGCGGGCTCCTGCGTGTCTTGATGCGCACCTGCCGGCAATAAAAAAGCCGCCAGGTCTGGCGGCTTGTTCGGATATCTTGCTGCAATGTGTCAGATTGAGCGCGATCCTCCCGCCGCCAGCGAGCTGTCGTAGCTAAAGTACCAATAATAGCTGGTGGCGAGGGTGATCATGCCAGCCCTATAGCGTCCTGCCGGCGGCTTGTCATCCCGAAAATCGCAACCGCCGAGTCCCAGCCGCAGGTTCTCAGCCGCTGCGTCTCAGCCGTTGCGTGCCGCGAGTGCCATGCCGATCATCGACAGGCCGCCGAACAACAGGTTGATGCCGACCAGGAGGCCGATCGCCCACAACGCGGTGCCGGGCAGGCCGGAAATGATGATGCCGGCGATGGCGATGTCGACGATGCCGGAGATGGCCAGCCACGACCAGCGTCCCGACAATTCGCGCCGATGCTCCAGCGCGTACATGATGGTCGCGACGCCCTCGGCCAGGAAGTAGACGCCGATGACGACCGTGAGCGTCACGGTGCCCTGGACCGGCTGTGCCACCAGAATAAAGCCAGCGATGATGGCCAGCGCGGCCGACAGCAACGACCACCAGAAGCCGGGCATCCCGCGCGCCCAGAAGGTGAGCGCAAGGCCGGCGATGCCGGAGATCAGAAACATCCAGCCCAGAAAGATGGTGACTGCGAGGCTTGCGAGCGGTGTCAGGATCATCGCGAGGAGGCCGAGAACGGCGAGCAGAATGCCCTCGATGAGGAACGCCTTCCAATGCGCGCGAACTGCAGCTCCCATCTCCGACCGCATGCGTTCGAGTTCGGGGGGGATCGTGTCCTGGGGCAGGGTCATGGTCTCAACTCCGGTCAGGCGCGCTCGATGCCGCACGCTCCGGCCACGGACATGGTGCGGAACCGCCGCCCAGACAAGCACGCGAAGCGCATTTCGTTGCAACCGGGAGGCTGATATGCCGGCTCAGGCGGTCGTGCGGATCCGATTGCGGCCGAAAATGTAGATCGTCGTTGTGACAATCAATAGCGCGGCTCCGAGCAGAATGGCGGT
This sequence comes from Bradyrhizobium denitrificans, assembly GCF_013179005.1. Lineage (NCBI taxonomy): Bacteria > Pseudomonadati > Pseudomonadota > Alphaproteobacteria > Hyphomicrobiales > Nitrobacteraceae > Bradyrhizobium > Bradyrhizobium denitrificans. The sequence goes on from NZ_JABFDP010000009.1 coordinate 137,706, forward strand.
CAGTCCGAGCGGGACGAGCACACCCGCGACATTGCGGTCGGGGTTGAGCAGCCAGTGCCGCACCGAGGTCAGGACGAAGCCGAGCCCGATGAAGCCGGCGGCGCCGCCGAGCAGAACCAGCGCCCACATCCGTCGCAACTGGCTCAGCCGCGCGCGCGCGACGTCGGTGCGCGGCGTGTGATGACGGGCCACCCGCCGCACCAGCCGCACGGCAAGTGCGATCGACGAAAAGCCGATCAGCACGCTGACGCCGCCGAGCCACAGCCGCGCCGTCGGGTCGAGACCCGAGCCTCGTTGCAGCATCAGCAGCGGGTAGTCGAACGCGGCATGCAGCGCCACCGGCGCTGCCAGCACCAGGACCCAGCTCGACCACCGCGCCCAGTCGCGGTTGTGGCGATGGGCGCCCAGCGCCGTCCCGGTGCGGGCGATCGCCAGATACGCACCGGCGATAATGCCGAGTGCGCCATGGAACGGCACCGTGAGGATGCTGCGCAGCACGGCCAAGGACCGCCACATCTCGGCGTGCTGGACGAGATAAGCGAGGTTTTCGTAAGCGGCGAAGCCGAGGCCGACCGCCGCGCCATAGAACACCGTATCCATGGCATTGCCGAACTGCCGGCGCCGCGACGACATCGCCGCGATCACGGCGATCTTGGCAATCTCCTCGGGGATCGACACGCCGAAAATGGCCCGCACCAGCTGCGCCATCCACGGGTTGTCCAACTGCAGTCCAACGTCGCGAAACGGCGCCCTGACGATGCCGAGCAGCAGCACGCTGGCCGCGCCCAGCAGGAAAGCGGTCCAGATCTTGAGCGGCGGTCCAGCATTGTCGCCGGCGGCAACCACAAGCCACAGGATCAGGAGCGCCGGGGCAATGGCAGCCGTGCCAATGACGGTCGGAATGGCTTCAATCAGGTTCATCTGAAATGGCAAATAGGCCGTGTTGTCCGAACATCCAATGCCGCCTGGGGACCCAATCGCGGTTCCCATGCGCAGCTGGACGGTGATGTGAGCTGCGCGCGGCGGGCAACGGTCGGCGGCAGCGGGGCCGCCGGATCGAGATGGCCAGCTGTCAGGTCGTCGCCGGGCCCCGCGTCAGGCTGAGTTCGTGGTTTGACGCGGCCACGCGGCGAAGGGTTCAACAATTGCGGCAGATGCGCGTGGTGCGCGGGGCGGGACTGTCCCCCTCCCGCCGGGAAGGCGGCTCGCGCTGGCTGTCGCCTGCGGTCGCATCGGAACGGCTGCTCGGGGGGATTTCCGCCGTCGTCGGCTTCTCGACACAGCTCAGCCGCGGCACCGGATCGGCGACGCGCCTGCATTCGAGGCCTTCGGCAAAGGCAGACTGGCCGACCGCACATGCAATCATGACAATAGGAAGAAGTTTCATCGTGCCCCTCGCAGTTTACGCTTACGTCTAGCGGCTCCAGCGGAGCCCGTCATGCAGGCATCGCGCCGGTGGCGCGGATCGGCAATACCCGCCTTATTTCGCCCCGAAAACGTGCAATTTTTAGGCGCGCTTTTGCGCAAATTCAAATATCGCGCGTAATCCGGCGGTGCTGTTCGCAGGCAGGCGGGCGGACTCGACGGTCTTGATGTGAGGCAGGGATCGTGGTCGGTTGCCGGGATGATCTCGCCGCCTGCCTCCCGTGCTTCGCAAGTCTCGCTGCCTCGCTACCGCCGCGTCTGGGTCGACGATGCCGTGGCCGCGATCGAGGCTGATCAGTGCCGGACAGCTGATACGCATCTGATCCGCCTCATCGTGCCGGCGCTGGCGGGCATCGACATTTACCTGAAGGACGAATCGACGCATCCGACCGGCAGCCTGAAGCATCGGCTCGCCCGCTCGCTATTTCTCTATGCGCTCTGCAATGGTCACATTCGCGAAGGCACGCCGGTGGTCGAGGCGTCCTCGGGGTCGACCGCGGTGTCGGAGGCCTATTTCGCGCAGATGATCGGCGTGCCGTTCTATGCGGTGATGCCGCGCACCACCTCGCCTGAGAAGATCGCGGCGATCACCCATTATGGCGGCAATTGCCACCTGATCGATGATGGCTGGGCGCTCTATGCCGAGGCGGCTGCGCTCGCGGCGCGGCTCGGTGGTCATTACATGGATCAGTTCACCTTCGCCGAGCGCGCCACCGATTGGCGCGGCAACAACAATATCGCCGAATCGATCTTCAACCAGCTGCAGGGCGAGCGCTGTCCACTGCCGGAATGGATCGTGATGGGCGCCGGCACCGGCGGCACGTCGGCGACCATGGGCCGTTATTTGCGCTATCGCCGTTATCCCACGCGGCTCTGCGTCGCCGACGTCGAGCATTCCGCCTTTTTCGATGCCTTCTGCTCGGGCGATGTCCGGCAGACCTGCGAGAGGCCGTCCCTGATCGAGGGCGTCGGCCGGCCGCGTTGCGAGCCGTCCTTCGTGCCGGGGGTAGTCGACCGCATGATCAAGGTGCCGGACGCGGCCTCGATCGGGGCGATGAGCGTGCTGACAAGGCGGCTGCGCCGGCCGGTCGGCGGCTCGACCGGGACCAACTTCCTGGCGCTATGCCGGCTTGCCTCCGAGATGCGCGAGGCCGGTGTGATCGGATCGGTCGTGACGTTGATCTGCGACTCTGGCGAGCGCTACCGCCAGACCTATTACGATCCGCAATGGCTGGCGGCGCGCGGCCTCGATCCGGCCCCCTATGACGCGGCGCTGTCCGCTTTTCTCGACACCGGCGCGCCGCTCCGCCTCGCCATTCCCGACGCCGTCAATCCGCGAAGTGACTGAAGGGCGGCGGGAGTCGCCGGGGGCGCCGAAGCGGCGCGACGGCGACCTTAGGGGACCGCCAATGCCCGGCCTTGTGCGAGATCCCTGATCTGGATCAACGAACGACCGGCCGAACTGGGCTTTGGTCCGCCCTCGCAACAGACCATTGAACGCTTGCGGAAACTCCGGTCTTTGCGCCGCGGGCAGGGGAAGGACGATCAGGTGATGAACTACGACAGCTATTTCGACCGCGCGCTCGACCAGTTGCACCAGGAGCGCCGCTATCGTGTGTTCGCCGATCTCGAGCGCCTCGCCGGCCGCTTTCCCCGCGCGATCTGGCACGCACCCGACGGCCCCAAGGACGTCGTGATCTGGTGCTCCAACGACTATCTCGGCATGGGCCAGCACCCGAAGGTGATCGGCGCCATGGTCGATGTGGCCGCGCGCATGGGCACCGGCGCCGGCGGCACCCGCAACATTGCCGGCACCAACCATCCGTTGATCGAACTGGAGCGCGAGCTCGCCGACCTCCACGGCAAGCAGGCGGCGCTGGTGTTCACGTCGGGCTATGTCTCCAACGAGACCGGCATCTCGACCATCGCCAAGCTGCTGCCGAACTGCCTGCTGCTCTCGGACGCGCTGAACCACAATTCGATGATCGAGGGCGTGCGCAAGGCCGGCACCGAGAAGCAGGTCTGGCGGCATAACGATATCGCGCATCTCGAAGAGCTGCTGCGGGCAGCCGATCCGGACCGTCCCAAGCTGATCGTGTGCGAAAGCCTGTATTCGATGGATGGCGATGTCGCGCCGCTGCATCGGATCTGCGATCTTGCCGAGCGTTACGGCGCCTTGACCTATGTCGACGAGGTCCATGCCGTCGGCATGTACGGCCCGCGCGGCGGCGGCATTGCCGAGCGCGATGGCGCGATGGCCCGGATCGACATTCTCGAGGGCACGCTGGCCAAGGCGTTCGGCTGCCTCGGCGGCTACATCGCCGCCAACGCCAATCTGATCGACGCTGTCCGGTCCTATGCACCCGGCTTCATCTTCACCACGGCGCTGCCGCCGCCGGTCTGCGCCGCCGCGGCCGCGGCGATCCGCCACCTCAAGACGTCGCAATGGGAGCGCGACCGGCACCAGGATCGGGCTGCCCGGCTCAAGGCCGTGCTGAATGCCGCGGGCCTGCCGGTGATGCCGTCCGACACCCATATCGTGCCGGTGCATGTCGGCGATCCCGAGAAGTGCAAGACGGCGTCCGACCTGCTGCTCTCCGAGCACGGCATCTACATTCAGCCGATCAACTATCCCACGGTGCCACGGGGGCTGGAGCGGCTGCGGATCACCCCGTCGCCCTACCATGATGACGGCCTGATCGACGCGCTCGCCGAGGCGCTGGTCGACGTCTGGGACCGCCTCGGTCTCGCCCGCGCGCCGCAGGCGCTGGCCGCCGAATAGGCCTGTCCCAGCTGACTGTCACGCAGCCCTGTCAGTTTGATCTGCCGCAATGCCGCCCGCGCTCGCGCGGGCGTAGTCTTTTGTGATCGGGGAACAAGCCGGCTCGGCCGGGCCCGGCCGGCAAACAGGCGAGGCAGCCCATGGCCAAGATCATTGAAGCGCTGCTGGAAGAGCACGGCAATATCGAGAAGCTGCTCGCGGTGCTCGAGCACGAGCTCGATCTGTTCGACCACAACCGGCGGCCGGATTACGACATATTGCAGAGCATCATCGCCTATTTCGAGGACTATCCGCAGCGCTGTCACCATCCCAAGGAAGAGATGATCTTCAGCAGGCTGCGCGAGCGCGATCCGGCGGCGGCCGCGACCTATGGCGACGTCGACGACGAGCATGAGAGCGAGGCGCAGCGGTTGCGCGGCTTTGCCGATGCGGTGAACGCGGTGCTGGCGGACCAGGAGATCCTGCGCGAGAGTTTCCACGCCGCGGTCCACCAGTTCATCGACAGCCAGCGCGAGCACCTGCGCAAGGAGGAGACGCTGCTGTTTCCGGCGGCCCTGCATGCGCTGCGGGCCGAGGACTGGGCCGACATCGACGCCCGCATGTCCGACGAGAAGGATCCGCTGTTCGACGGCGACGTGGCGGAGAAATTCCACAACCTCGAACGGACCATATTGCGCTGGGAGCAGGAGGCCGAGCAGGCCCGCCTCGCGGCCGCCAAGTGACATCCTGAAGTGACATCCTGTCTCACCGGCGCTTTGTCTCAATTGCGCCGGGCAGGCAGACCATTATAGTTGCCCATGGGGCAAGGCACTCTTCTCGGAGTTGGCTATGACCGCTTTGAATACTGGGCTCGAGCCGGTCCGGAGCTCGATGGCCAGAGGCGCCGCGGATGCGGCCGCCAAACCGGCGCAGATGCCGATGTCGCGGCAGAACGCGTTCGGCAGCCACGGCTATGACATGTATCCGCAGGAGCTTGTCCGGCTGTCCGGCTGCCAGGAGCTCAAGCTTCGGCGCGAGAAGAAGCGCGCCTTGGTGCTGAGCTGACTTGGTGCTGAGCTGAGGCCAAGCCGCTCCGCCACCACGTGACGGTGTGCCGGCGGCATCTCGGTTGCGGTGCTCGGCGCGTGAGATCGTTTTCATTCACGCCATCAGCGTTAACGCATCATTAACCAGGTCGCGCGACCCTGTTCGCATGCTCCCCCAGGAGTGCGACGGAATCGGACGGCCGGAGCCGACAGTCGCGACAAGAGGCCGGCGGCGTAACGCCCGCCGGCCTTTTTGCTGATCGATCGGCAAACTCAACGCAACGGCCATGGCCATCGCCAAAGCGCTCAGTTGCGCCGTGCCAGCGAACGTAGAAAACCCTGGTATTCCTCGTTCAGCTCCATGTCGACGGCGGGCGCCAGTCTCAGCAGCGCATTCGCGATGAAGGCCTGGTCGTTGCGCGGCTCCTCCAGCACCTCGCGGAGGACCGGGACGTTGTCCTCGATGTGATGCAGGAAGGCGACGCCTTTTTCTGCGGTCTCGGTCCAGCGCGCCCGCGTCCATTTCGCCAGCGGGTACATGACCTCATGGATGAAGTTGGATTTGCGCGCCTTCTCGAAGAAGCGCAGGCCAGCGCTCCAATACTCCTTGGCGCGGAGCGGGGGCGGCGGCAGGTCGCCGGCCAGCATCTTCTTGCCGGCCTGTCCGACGAAGTCATCCAAGGTGGTCGGTGCATCGATCGTGGCGCGGAAGTGCCACAGCGCGAACGAGCCCGGGAAGTCGGTGCCCATCTGAGCGAGCAGCGCGGTCTCGACCTGGTCGAGCGCAGCCTTGTCGCCCTTCAATGACGCCGTCATGGCGAAGGCGAACAGCGCGTCATTGCCGACCTCGTGCACGCCGCCGGTCTTCAGCTGTGCGGCGGACAAAGCAGGCGTGCTGCCATCTGCGGGCACCGTGGCCTCGCCGGCGCGCTGCGCCTTGATGAAGGCGGTGATCTCGAGCCAACCCATCAGGTTGGCAATGAAGGCCTCGGGATCGACATGCACGATCGCGAGATTGAGCGGCTCCTTGCGCGTTCGCAGCTCCGACATGTCGGTCATCTCGCACTCCGTGGCTGTCGCTCGCCGGCCTGTCCGCTGCGATGTCAGCTTTCTGACATCGCTGGGGCGCCGGCGAGACGTGCAGAGGAGGGCAGCAAGAAGGGTGCCATGACATCAGCGTCTTGCGGGCTTCCGACCGCGCCGGAACGAGTCTTGCTGGGGCTGCTTGCGATTCGACAATTGGCAACGGAGCTTCGCCCCGCATGTTCACCCGGGTCTGCAAGGCCGACACGATCGATGAAGGCGGGATGCGTCTCGTCATCGCCGATGCCCACCTCATCATCCTCGCCTGGCCCGACGATGGTGAGCTCAAAGCGTTCCAGGGCGTGTGCCCCCATACGGCGGCGCCGATGGCCGAGGCCGGCTTTGACGGCCGTGTGCTCAGCTGCCCTGTGCATCACTGGACCTGGGATGCGCAGACCGGTCTGCCGCTGCACCCGCAGGAAAGCGCGCTGGCTGCCTATCCGGTCAAGGTCGAGGACGGGGTGGTCTATATCGACACCGATGGCATCTCTCCGTCGTTCGCCGCACGCTGAGCCGCGCCGTTCAGGTCGGGGACGACGCGCACGGGCCGCTTGCCCGGCCGACCAAACGCCTCTATACGTTCGGCGCGCGCGGCGCGGAATCATCCTCGATGGTTCAGCCGGCCTCGCAGATCTCAGCCTTAACCCGCTGATTTGCTGAAGGTTTTGCCAAGAACGTGCAAACGGCGATGACGCCGGGGCCGATGGTCTCGCTGCATCGTGCGTCTTGCTCCCTTCGTCTATCGGTTAGGACGCCACCCTTTCACGGTGGAGAGAGCGGTTCGATTCCGCTAGGGAGCGCCAGCAAAATCAATCGCTTAGCTCAGTTGCGCAAGATCGTGTCCAACAACCGTCCAATATACGGCCTTGGACAGATGCGGACGATGAAGGCCTGCAGCTCCAGTTAGACGAGATTTCCCAGCTTCAGCGGACATGGGATGAGACAGCCTAATTTGCGTCAGCCGATCGCATTGCGCGGCTGATCTGCCGCCGATTCGGCTCGAAGCCCGTGGTCAAGACCGGCATGTTCGTGCCGCCGCAAATGCGCAAGCGCGGCGCCAACGGCCGGTGGATCTATCGCCCGCCGACAGAGGCGGAGATTAGGGATTACATCCATGGAGAGGCTTGGTGATGCCGCCTCGACACGCGGCGCAGGAATGTCGTAGGCCGCCTGGTCGCCCTGAAGCTCCGCGGAAGTTACAAGAGAGCGCAAAGCCCACTTTCGGTAGAAGCAGCGTCCAGATATGTTTTCGGTTCGAAACTAGGCCGGCAAACTCTATGGCAGACGAAAATATAGAAGCTTCCTCGGCGGATCTGTTGATCGCCAGCATGTTGATCGACGTCGCGTCGATGGCAAGACATCTCCGCGGCGCGTTGAAGGTGCTCTTGGCGTCGCCACAGGTGGATCAAGCAACCCGTGCAATATGCCAGGAATGGCTTACATCGTTTGATGATGCGCACGCTTCTTATGAGAAGGAAATTCGCAAATTTATCGCCTCGGTAAAACGTCCGGAGTCGGCGAATGGTTGATCCGAATTCGGGCGACGACGCGTTTCTGAAGGCGCGGCTTAACCAGCTCGTGAGCGAGGCATTGAAAACCGGTGGTTCCGATGGCACATCAGGCGGCATGGAACCTCGCGTCGCAAAGTTGGAAGCCGCAGTCGAGCACATCCAGAAGGATGCGAGCGACATAAAGGTTGACCTTCGCACGCTCCGAGATAACGCTAGAACTGACTTTCGCATCCTATTTGGCGCGATCATCGCCGTCGCTCTGGGGCTAGCGGGCCTGATGGCGCGCGGCTTCCATTGGCTCTGACTCCAAGATTGCGCTTAAGCCTCATGCGTTATGCTGTGGCAGCACCCGTGTCACCGGCGCCTGATTGCCCGGCTCAAGGATGCCGCTCCGGGAACGCGGCCGGGACGAAGTGCGCGTTCGTCGGCACGGAGATGATGGCCGTCATTGTGCAATCGTAGCCAATGCGCACGGCTGGGCAACCGCATGACCGACGAAGCACGAATCGAAGACCTTGAGCGGTATCTGATCGAGATGGTGAGGCCAACGCTGATCGAGTTTGAGGCCAATCCATCATCTCGGCGCCACGCCGACGTCAAATGCGTGGTGATAGCGCACGCATTTGACTATCTAGAAAATCCCCGAGCTCCTCAAGTGCGCCGGAATGCTTTTAAGCATCAGCCAGCCGATTTCCAGATAGTAAATTAGGTTGCGCACGCATCTAAGCACGTGGAGACGGACGGCTTGAGGAAATTGAAACAAAGCCAAGTCATTGCGAAGCCGCCTGCCGCGTGGAATGATGCTGCGTCGGACAACTCAAAATGGGATGATCCGCTGGGCGCAGTGACCGTTTTCGAGGGCTAATGCATCGACCTGCTAGACGCAGCCAGAGGTGCGGTCCTGCCTTGATGGCATTGTCGAGCAAGGTCGTCGCCTTTGAGGAGGGCAAGCGCGTTGGGCCGCTCGGCGCCAGCCCACCAGACGGTGGCCCTGACCGAGCGTGGGCCGACGCAGGCAGAGGTCCATGAATATTTGGACCAGGCGTGGTCAGGAGGAGAGCGGTGTGGTAACTAGCCAATCCGAATGACAAAATTTGACAAGCCACAAAAGGGAAACCCTCATCAGCTTGCGATCAACCAGCACACGTTCCCTGCCAGGAGCATAGCGAGGTTTGCTGATGCTTCTGGAAGGATCCAGCTGCAAATGAAGGCTGATGGATCGGTCCGGTTGGCCAAGCCGACTGACAGTATCTTTTGCGCACGGCGGCTGTGGGATCATGCCGCAGAGACTCTGTTTTGCAAGCGGATCGAAGATGATTTCCAACGGCTGGCTGGATTGGTCGTCGGCGGCTTGGTCACGCGCTTTAGCCAACAGATGACGCACGTCATCAGCTCCTTCTATGCGCTCTGGTTGGCCCGGGCTCAAATTCGTGAGCAACCCGAGCAAGATCAGGTCATGCCGGGCATTTGGCCCGATGAAGCTCGGACAAAGGACCAAGAGGAGAGACTGGAAAAAAACGGCTATGCCTTTTCACGAGGCAATGTTTTCCCGGCTCGGATGATAAACGGCGCGGCCATTCGAACCCTCGTGGGTCGACACCTCCGCCAGATCAATCCAACGGCTGATTGGGGGATGATTCATGCGTCAGGTGGCGAATTCGTCGTTCCCGATTGGCCGTTTGATCACGCGTTCGTTCCTGTTAGCCCGACGCTTGCGCTGGTAAATAATAGCGCCCATCAACGACTAGATCGCGCCGCCATGGGACTCCTCAACGAACAGCTCCGAAGAGCCAGCCGACGGTACTTTTTCGCAAGAAATTTTGCTTCGTGTCCCTGAGTGGCAGCATGACAGAAGCGCGGGGGCCGAAGCCCTGCCCATGTTAGTCAACCAATGCAGTTGTGTAAAAGTCTGGTTGGCGGCGGGGCAATGGCGAAGCTAGGGCTCTCCTGATGCCAGGAATTCGGCAGCCCTCTCCGCTGCAACGGCCAGAGCACGGGACAGCTTGATTGCCTGTTCGGGCGTGAGCTGAAGATAAACAGAAACAACGCTCGCGATCGAGACGGTGATCTCGTCCTCGATCTGCTCGACGATAACCGCAGCTGTTTCGTCTATCTCGATCTCGTCTACGCGCCCGAGCGCGTTGAGTTCGTCTTCTATCATCCTCTCTCGCAAAAGGACGAAGCTTGGTCGCGCTTGGAGTGATCGCTGACCGCATTCATGGATTAGGCCCCAGGGTACGCTTCCGGTGAAGACCACAGGCGGAGCGGCCCGCGCGGATGCACGCTTGATCGGAGCGATCAGGCAGCGGCAGGGATGGCGGTGTGCTTCCAGCTCCAGGGCAGCAGGTCTGCGATCCTGCTGGCCGGATGATCGGGCAGCCTGGCGAGGACTTCGGCGAGCCATGCTTGCGGGTCGACGTCGTTGAGCTTGGCGGTCTGGATCAGTGTGTAGATGGCGGCGGCACGGCGGCCGCCCTCGTCGGAGCCGGCGAAGGTCCAGTTCTTGCGGCCGACGGCCACGGCGCGCAGCTCGCGTTCGGCGGCGTTGTTGGTCATGCACAGCCGGCCATCGTCGATGAAGCGCGTGAACACCTGCCAGCGCTTGAGGCTGTAGTCGATCGCCTTGGCGGTCTCGCTCTTGCCGGNGCCAGCGCTTGAGGCTGTAGTCGATCGCCTTGGCGGTCTCGCTCTTGCCGGAGAGCTTGGCGCGGCGCTCGTGCAGGAAGGCATGAAGCTCATCGACCAGCGGGCGGCTGCGCGCATGGCGCGCGGCTTTGCGCTCGTGGGCCGGCAGACCGTTGATCTCGCGCTCGATCGCAAACAGGGCGTCGATCTTCGCGATCGCCTCGATCGCGATCGGTGCCTTCTTCAGCCGTGCAATCTCGAAGAACTTGCGCCGTGCATGCGCCCAGCAGCCGACCTCGATGATCGGGCCCGGCTTGCGCGCGGCCTCGTAGAGGCGGTTGAAGCCGGCATAGGCGTCCGCCTGCATCGGTCCGGCATAGCCGGCAAGATGCGTCTCGAGATGCGCACCGGTGCGGTCGGGCGAGTAGAAGAACAAGGCGTCCGGCGGCGCGTGCCCGGCGAAAGGACGATCGTCGCGGACATAGGTCCAGACGCACCCCGTGCGCGTTTTGCCCTTGGCCAGAACCGGCACGGTGGTGTCGTCGGCGTGGATGCGCTCGGCAGCGAGGACATGCGCCTTGATCGCCTCGACCAGCGGCATCAACGTCGCAGCCGCCGCGCCAACCCAGTCGGCCAGCGTCGAGACGTCGAGCGCCACGCCATCATGCGCATACGTCGTGCTCTGTCGGTTGAGCGGCAGATGCAGCCCGTATTTGGCGAACAGAATATGCGCCAGCAAACGCGGTCCGGCACGTCCGCGTGAGGTCGGATGGAACGGTGCCGGCGGCTGCGTGATCGCCTCGCAGGCGCGGCAGGAGAACTTCTCACGGACATGCTGGATCACCTTCCACTGCCGCGGCACAAGCTCCAGCGTCTCGGTCACGTCCTCGCCGATCTTGCGCAGCCTGTCGCCGCCGCAACATGAGCAATTGGTCGGCGCCGGATGCACGACGCGCTCTCGCAGCAGGTCTTCGGGCAGCGGCCGCCGCGCCGGACGCCGCCGCTCGAATGGCTGCACGTCCATCTTCGCGGCCTTGGCGCGTTCGGCGGACAGCTGCGCATCGGCTTCGGCCTCTGATGCATCCTCCTCGAGATCGGCGAGTTCGAGCTCGAGCTGTTCAAGCACCGAGGCGCGCTCCGACGACGGCCCATATTGCTCGTGCTTGAGCTTGGCGATCGTGAACTTCATCTGCTCGATCAGCAGCGTGCGGGCGCGGACCTCGGCTTCGAGATTGCGCGCCTTGGCTTCCGCCGCGAGCTGCGCCGCCTGGCCGGCGAGCACCAGCGCCTTCAGCGTTGCGACATCATCGGGGAGCGAATCGGCTGTGATCATCGACAGGGATGGAATCACAGCTCCGCCCGGCACGCATCAGTGCCGTTACGTTCGAGCGCTCAACCAACAGCTTCCGGGCGCCACGTCCGCTGCGGATGCCGCCAGTCGATGCCTTCACGCAGATAGCCGAGTTGGGCCGGCGTTATCGTCACCGCTCCGTCCACAGCCTGTGGCCAGATGAAGCGGCCGCGCTCCAGCCGCTTCGCGAACAGGCACATGCCCTGGCCGTCGTGCCACAGCACCTTGATCAGGCCGCCGCTGCGGCCGCGGAACACAAACAGATGGCCGCCATGCGGATCGCGCTTCAAGGTCTCCTGGACCAGCAGCGCCAGACCGTCGAAGCCCTTGCGCATGTCGGTATGGCCGGTCGCCAGCCAAACCTGGGTGCCGGAGGGGATCGGGATGGTCATCGCGAGCCCGCCCGCAGCGCCGCGATCATCGCCGTCACCGTCGCGGCATCCGCCGCGCCGCTGATCCGGATCTTGGTCTCAGTTCCGATCTCGACCTCGATTAACCCCTGAGGCGGAGCTGCCGCTGCATGAAGATCGGGATCGGCTGCAATCGTCACAGCGGCGAAGCCGGGCACGGCAGCCTCCTTGCCGCACAGCCTGGCGCCAGCGGAATACCTGGCTGGAATGCACCCCGAAGGTGCGCGCCACGCCCAGGATCGTCGCACCCGGCTGCAACGCTGCAGCGACGATGCGCTCCTTGTCAGCCCGCGACCAATGCCGCCGTCGCCGCTCCGACGTGATCACTTCCACTTCCGTTCTGGCCATAGGACTAGCTCCAGGACTAGTCCTATGGCTTCGCGAAGCCTCACTGCCGACGCAAGGCGGCCGTCACCAAGGGCTTACGCCCCAGGCGCAAGGTCACCAGAACAAGAGTTCGGTCAGCGGTACGAGACCGGTTAGAGCCAACTCCTTCCGGTCAAAGGTGGGCGTCTTGAATGTCGCCTCGCGGCGCTCCTGATCGGCTACGTCGGCTATTCAGCCAGTTGAGCCCGTTTGCTCCGAAATGCGGCGATCCGCCAAAAAAAGCCCACATAGCCGGCTCGCATAATTTGGGCCGGCAGCGGGATGCTCACTGCTCCTCGGCATCATGCAAACTCATATGGGCCGAGCGTTGGAGCAGTACTGGTCTACGAATTGATCGACGGTGCTTGGATCGCCAAAGATCCGGTGGTAGTCTTCAGGGCCCAGCAGCTTTTCGCCCTCCTGGTCGGCGCGCCTTATCGCCATTTTCATGCCGCGGAGGTAATCTTCTCGCTCGATTTTTCCGATGCGATACTGAAGCGCTAAAGTCTGCTGATCGTTCCGTAGCGACTGCTGGATCGCTGCAAGTTGTAGGACGGTTCGTTCGTCCAGCTGTTTCCCCTCAAGGCCTTGATCAATCAGGAAATGAAGATCTTCGATTAGCTGAGGTGTTGGGTCAAAGTTAGACTTGGGCATTTGGCTCATCCAGGCGCTAGAGCGGTACGTTCCACCGCTTAGGTTCAGCGACGCCACATTAGACGGCGCGCGCTGAAGCGGGGCTGAACAGGTGGCTTGACGAAACTGCCAACTTGCTTCGATTGGCAGCCAATCAATCTCCAGGCCATATACGCCGTAGCTTTGTACGCTCCTCTTGATCAGCGGGTATGCTTGCGATGGCAAGAGAACGCCTGCGCCAGCGGCACTCAAGATCCTGTTTGCCGCTTGGTGGCAGACGCCACTCATCAGATATACAATTCCTGACATTCCGATTGTTCCAATCACAATGCCTTGCCATTTAACTGATCCCCCGATCTTGTGATTAGCGATACAGTCCGCTTGATCAGCGCTTCCACTGCCTCCGACGACAAAAGAGCCGCCTTGGTGCCTCCCAAAGCAGGCGAATGAGCGACCGTCTGAGGTCTGCACGTACGTGTGTTGCGCAAGTCCAATGACATACGCCTCAATTGAAGCCGACGTGGACAAAATCGTCCCCCACGATGGTTAAGCAAACGTTATACCAGTATTACTACTGCCTATTTCTGGGGCATTCATAACTGGATGCTTAAGGTGAAGGCAGTTGAGTCTCAAGACTTTTGCGCAACCCCGGAGAGTATGCAAGGCTTGAAGCCCATCCGAAGCAGAAAATGCCTCTCCGTCTCAATGCTCTTGGCCAGAGCGAGTTCAAGCCTTTATTGTCGGTGACTCGCCAAGAACGCTGCCCGACGTTCATATCGCGGCCCTTCTCGCGGCCAGAACCGCGGGCCGAGCCAGCAATTCACGACGGCTGTCTCCACGCAAACGAGTTCGAGCCAGTTTGGGGAAGGCGATGGAAAAACATTTGGAGACAACGCTCCGTCTCGAACCCAAAGTTGGATTTAAGTCACTGATTTAAAGAGATTCTGCTCCTTCGCTAGGGAGCGCCACCCCGCATCTGTCCTCCGATCGTTTCGTGCCTCCCCGCAGTGGGCCTTGAGGCTCCCGCAGCCCTGTCAGGCCATCGGCGCATTGGCTGTGTTCGATCCGGTCAACCCTCCATTAGGGTCCTTGCCGTACTGCAGCGGGCAAGCAGGAGCAGGATGATGGCCGCGCCCAAGAAGCGGGAAGCCCGAAAGTCGATGAAGCAGCCAGCGTGGATCACGCTGGATGGTGGCTTCGCTGTGCGTCATTGCCTGGTTCAAGACATCTCCAGCGCCGGCGCCAAGCTGACCCTTGAGGATGCGGCGGCCCTGCCGGGAACGATCCGGCTCGCCTTTGCCCGCGATGCGCGCACGGGCCGGCTCTGCCAGGTGGTGTGGCGCCGCGGCGCCTCGGTCGGCGTCAAGTTCATCGGCAAGTAGCCAGCGTATTGCGGCTGCGCGGGGGCGGTGATTTCGCGCAGCGCAATCGGCGAAGATGCGCTAACAAGCTGCCATGTTCAGATCCATCCTTTGCGGAACGATCACCTCCATGCTGGTGGTGACCGTCGCCTGCGCCGGCAGCGTCGGCCCGTCCCTGTTGTCTCCGAGCGTTCCCAACGCGGAGCGGCCGGCAGCACGGCCGAGCAAAGCCAGCCGCAATCCCTGTGCGTCCTACGGCGCCAATTTCGTGCGGATCGAGGGAACCGACACGTGCATGAAGGTCGGCGGCGCCGTGCGCGTCGAGACAGGCACGGGACTCGGCCGTTGAATCTGGCGGCTGCCTTACGAGAGCGGCGGCGCGACGTGGCGGATGAAGGCGGGACGCTGTGATAGCCGCTGATACCAGCTGTCGAGATGGGGCAGCTCCGGCTTGACCACGCCTTCGACGCCGAACCACCGCCGCGCATAGGCACCGAGCGCGATGTCTGCGAGGGTGAACGTCTCCGCCTCGACATAGCTCCGCGTGCCGAGATGGGCGTCCAGGATGCGCCACATCGCCGCGGCGTCGTCGGCGGCTTTCTGCAACGCGATCATATCGCGCTGCGCCGGCGGGGTGCGCACGAGACCCCAGAACAGCGGACGCTCGATCGGCTGCACCGTGGACAGCGTCCAATCCAGCCAGCGCTCGACCGCCGCACGTTGGCGCGGCAGCGACGGGTACAGCGGCGTCGTCCCGCCATAGGCCAGGCAGAGATAACGCATGATCGCGTTGCTCTCCCAGAGCACGAGGTCACCATCGAGCAGGGTGGGAATTCGGCCGTTGGGATTCATGGCGAGATAGTCCGCCTCGGTGTTGCGGCCGAACTGCATGCCGGCATCGATCCGCTCGAAGGCGAGATCGAGCTCGGCCATGCACCACAGCACCTTCTGGACGTTCACCGAGTTGGCGCGGCCCCAGAGGGTGAGCTTGCTGTCGGCGGGCATCATCGGCTCCTGTCTCGCATGACACTGTCGGCGAGCTTGATAGCGCATCTCAAGCAAAAAGCCCCGCTGCGGGCGGGGCTTTTCGGTTGAGCGCGTCGCGCGCGGTGATCAGCGGCCGAAGAACAGCCACAGCAGAATGATCACGGGGATCGGCACGCCCAACAGCCACAGCAGAATTCCTCGACCCATCTCGGCCTCCTCATGTCCTCTTCGTCAATCGAAGCGACAACGCGAGGGGCTCGGCGATGTTCCGCGCGTGGCGCGGCTGCCGCAGAGCGGGGCCTCAGCGAGTGGGGGCGTCACCAATGCCCGGTGTTCGGCATCGACAGCCAGGGCTCGGCAGGGGCCTTCGGCTCGCCCTTCTGCAACAACTCGATCGAGTGCAGATCGGGCGAACGGACGAATGCCATGTTGCCGTCGCGCGGCGGACGGTTGATGGTGATGCCGAGCTTCATCAGCCGATCGCAGGTGGCATAGATGTCGTCGACCTCATAAGCGAGATGGCCGAAGAAGCGATCCTCGCCATAGCTCTCTTCGTCCCAATTATAGGTGAGCTCGACCAGCGGCGCGCCGCGTGTCGGCGGCAGGCTCTTCAGCAGGTGTTCATCCTCGGGCGCGCAGAGAAACACCAGGGTGAATCGTCCCTTGTCGTTGTCGATCCGGCGCACCTCCTTCAGGCCGAGCGCATCGGAATAGAATTTGAGCGCCGCGTCGAGATTGCGCACGCGCAGCATGGTGTGGAGATAACGCATCGTTCTGGTCTCCTTCGAGCTTGAAGCGGATGTTCAACGAACGCCCATGGACGTCGATCCATAGCAGCAAATCGTTGTCTGGCGCAGCAGGGCAAGGGCGTGTGGGTGCTGCGACTGCGCACGGATCTTCCGCGCGACCACCGCGCATCGCGCTCGTTGCAGGATGTTTCGCGCCGCCGGCAGGCACGCCGCGAATCCCTATTTTGGCAGTGATTCGCGACCGCGATGCACGGGCGGGATGCGCCCATATCCAGGAATTTCAGGGCATTTTGGCTGTGATGTGCGGCCAAAATCACGCATGACGGTCGAAAATGCCTGGAAATATAGGGGAAAATGAATCGACCGCTCGCTTCGATCGTCATCGCAGCTTGACTTCTCGGCGCTCCGTTGGAATTTTGGCGCCGCTGTGGGTGCTTCGGGGCCCCTTGAAATGCAGGAGAATCCCGAAAAAACGCGGGGTAATACGCCACCAGACGACTCAAGTCACGGCTGTGCAATGCAGCCAGAAAGCCCCGACCAGTCTGCGCAGCAATGCGCTGATAGCCGCGCAGTCGTCTCGTCATTCACCGGTACCAATCCTAAGGAGATACGATGGCTACCCAACTTTCGAAGTCGCAGCTGATCGAGAAGATTGCGACCACCACCGAGCTGTCCAAGCGTGACGTCAAGAACGTCATGGAGACTCTCACGGATGTCGGCCACAAGGAGCTGAAGAAGAACGGCGTGTTCCTGGTGCCGGGCTTCGCGAAGTTCGTCGTCGTCAAGAAGCCTGCCGTGAAGGCGCGCAAGGGCACCAACCCCTTCACCGGCGAAGAGATGATGTTCAAGGCCAAGCCGGCCCGCAAGATCGTGCGCGCGCGCCCGGTCAAGGCCGCCAAGGATGCGGTCGCCTGATCCGACCCGCCACATTCTGAGCGACAAGGCCCCCTGAGAAGGGGGCCTTTTTGTTGCGCGATGGTTTCTCGCGCGATGGCCGGTGCTGCCGGAACGACAGCAGCGCCAGCGCGACGGAATATCTTCGTCGCCTGGCGCCACCTCGAAGACTGGGCCCTGAAATCCCCAGTGCTGATGTGTATCGGCGGTCCGCCAAAAGGTTCAACACGCTGACGGCTCATCGTGAGGCAGTCCGTCGCCGCAGCTCAGCAGGGTCGCAGGCCGGTGGGGACAAATCGTGGCATGCTGCGCAGCAAGCCGTTCCAGCGGCGCGCCAATGCGGGCAAGCCGGGCTTGTGGATAGGCTGCGGACAAGCCTTGTGGATAGGCTGCGGACAAGCGGTGGATGGCTTGGGGCGGTCGGCTCAGCGATTGATCGGGCGCGTGATGTCGTCGATGGCGTTCTCTGTGCCGGCCGGCTCGCCACCTGGGTGGCAGGAGGCGATCACGACGAAGCCGCCATAGCCGATGATGTTGAACAGAAGTTCCAGCCAACTTGCCATTTCAGATTCCTTGGCCGCGTTCGCGTGGCCGGCCATATCCGGGAGTGAACCTGCCACCGGCCTCGTGGGTTCCGGTCCTCACGACAGTGTGCGGAGTGCAACCAATGTCCCGGCGTCCGCGTTGCTTGGTCGCATATGATTTGGAGGACACGATGAGAAACGCATTAGCCGCTCTGGCGACTGCAGGCGCCGTCGCCGCCACCGCCCTCGCTGCGCCGGCCCCGGCGCAGGCGCGTGGACTCGGGCCTGGTCTGGCATTCGGTCTGGCCGCAGGCGCGCTGACCGCAGGCGCGCTCGCAGCCTCCGGCGCTTATGATTACGGTCCAGGCTATGGCTACTATGGTCCGGGCTATGGCTATTACGGCCCGCGCTACGTCTACGGGCCCGGTCCCTACGCCTATTATGGTGGACCGTACTACCATCGGTACCACCACTGGCGGCACCATTGGTAAAACTATGAATGCGAGAGAGCCCGGAGGCCTGGCCCCCGGGCTCTCTTCGATTTGCGCGCGATGTGGGCGCGGGCCTTGGCCCGGCGCGGGATAGCGGCGCCCGTGCAGCAGCGCGCTACTCGGCGGCTTCGCCGCGATCGGCTCGCTTCCAGGCAAGGCTCGCATATTCCTCGCGTTCGCGCGCGAACCTCTCCTGGGTTGATCTGAACCGCGCAATGCGGGCGGTGATTTCGGCGCGCTCCTGCGCACGCCGATCGTCTTGCGTCTCTTTGTGTCCCACGGATGTTCTCTGCTCTGGTCAAATCCGACGAGGCTCGCCCTGAGACGCATGACAAACTTCCTGGCGAATCGCTGTCGTGATGTGGGTGCCCGATTGGGGCGTGATTGCGGACGCCGGTCGCCATCACATGCCCGCTCACCATTTGGCTGGGGACAGCAGCGCCGCCATGCCTGGCTCCAGTAGAACACGCAGCCACGGACTCGTATCGCTTGCATCGCGGCGACCCAGCCTCGGTTCGGGCGCATGAGACTTGGTCGCCGGCCGTGCTAAACTCGCAGCAATGAATGACTGGTTCGGGTGAGCCGCGATGATCCGATCTGATCTGCAGGATGGCGTGAACCGCTTGGGCGATATGATCGCGGCCGCCAAGGTGATCGTGCCGTTCACGGGGGCCGGCATTTCGACGGAGGCCGGCATCCCCGACTTCCGTTCGCCCGGAGGGCTATGGACCCGCAACCGGCCAATCGACTTCCAGGAGTTCGTCGCCAGCCAGGATGCCCGCGATGAGGCTTGGCGCCGGCGCTTTGCGATGCAGGAAACGTTTGCGGCGGCGCGACCAAGCCGGGGCCACCGCGCACTCGCCGCGCTCTACCGTGCCGGCAAGATCCCCGCGGTGATCACGCAGAACATCGACAATCTGCACCAGGACTCCGGCTTCGCCCCCGATCACGTCGTCGAGTTGCACGGCAACACCACTTACGCGCGCTGTATCGGATGCGGGCAACGCTATGAGATCGGCTGGGTGCAACAGCGCTATGCCGCCGACAACGCTGCGCCCGACTGCCCGGCCTGTGCCGCGCCGGTGAAGACAGCGACGGTGTCGTTCGGTCAGGCGATGCCGGAAGCGGAGATGCAGCGCGCGACCGAGCTGGCGCAGCATTGCGATCTCTTCATCGCGATCGGCTCGTCATTGGTTGTATGGCCGGCGGCGGGCTTTCCATTGATGGCAAAGCAGGCGGGTGCACGACTTGTCATCATCAACCGGGAACCGACTGATCAGGACGACGTTGCTGATCTCGTCATTCACGATGACATCGGCGAAGTGCTTGGTCCGTTCCTCCGTAATTGAACGGAAATTGATGCATTTTTGCCTGCATGTCTGTTCATATGCCTCACTGAAACCGATTTTTGTCTATGCGCGGCACGAGGGAATGTTATCTTTGATTCGAGAGATTCGCGTGGCTCGCCGTGGGTATAAGTGGTGATCATGCGGTTAAGAACGCCGTTGCAGGGGTGGCGGCTCACAATTTATCTGTGAGGTCCGGGGTTATGGGGTCGGACGGATTTGAGTCCAAGAAGCTCGGGTTACCGGTTGCTGGTGTGTCCGCACCCAACCGTCTCGGGGCAGACTATCAAGGCGGTGTCGCGCGCGACGCAGCGATCGATGCGCTAGCCGGTCTTGGCGAGAACCTCGTCGAAATCAGCGGCGTCATCAAATGGTTCGACGCGTCGAAGGGATACGGCTTCATCGTTCCCGACAATGGCTGGCCGGACGTGCTGCTGCACGTCACGGTGCTCAGGCGCGACGGCTATCAGACGGCTTATGAAGGCGCTCGACTCGTGGTCGAGTGCGTTCAGCGCGCCAAGGGCTACCAGGCCTTTCGCATCGTCTCGATGGACGAGTCGACCGCGATCCATCCGGCGCAGATGCTGCCGCCGCGTACCCATGTGACGGTCACGCCGACCAGCGGGTTGGAGCGTGCGCAGGTCAAATGGTTCAACCGGCTGCGTGGCTTCGGCTTCGTGACCTGCGGCGAGGGGACCCCGGACATCTTCGTCCATATGGAGACCTTGCGCCGCTTCGGCATGACCGAGCTGCGGCCCGGCCAGTGGGTGCTGGTCCGCTATGGGCCGGGCTCCAAGGGCATGATGGCGGCAGAGATCCATCCCGAGACTGGCTCTCCGGCGCTGTCGTCGCACTGAGCCAAGGGTCGGAACGCAGCGACTGCGGAATTCGGCAGCCCCGGGGAGACCTCTTCCCGGGGCTGATGCGTTCTCAGCCGGCGCCTTGCGGAAGCGTGTCTTGGCCACCCGTCTCTCGACCGCCCGCCGGGAGCCGGCCGTCCGCGGTCTTGCTGCGGAGCCCGCGAGCGTGTAGTGACGTGGTCCTTCCAGGAGATCGGGGTATAGCGCAGCCTGGTAGCGCGGCAGTTTTGGGTACTGCAGGTCGTTGGTTCGAATCCAGCTGCCCCGACCATTTCCCAGGCGGTACGGCCGCCGGGTTTCCCTCATCCGGATATGCCCGTCAGAGCAAGCGCCGGAGCTCGCCGCGTCGGAGCGCGGCGCCCCCCCCCAAAAAAAAATTCGGATGCCCTCGCAGCGGCAAGACTCGAGAGCATCCGAAGTGGAGCGGGTGAATCCGGGGAAGGAACATCCGCCAAGCCGCACAACAGCGGAAAGGCCTTGGGGCGTCTTTGCGCTAAATCAAATACATAGAGGGCAGGCGGACCGGCGGCCGCAGGCCGTCAGCGCACTGGCGGTTGCGCCTGCGCATCGTCCGCGAGGCGGCCGTCCACGATATGGACGCGCCGCTGCATCTGCGCGGCGAGATTGAGGTCGTGGGTCACGGCGACGACCGTCTTGCCGCGCATGATCACGAGGTCACGCAGGATGCCGAACACCTGCGCCGTCGCTGCGGTGTCGAGACTGCCGGTCGGCTCGTCGGCGAGGATCACCGGTGGATCGTTGGCGAGCGCACGGGCCACGGCCACGCGCTGACGCTGGCCGCCGGACAGCTTGTCCGGCGTCTTGCGCAAATGGTCGGCGAGGCCGAGCGAGGCGAGCAGCTCCTCGGCGCGCTGCGTGATGCCCCGGGCCGACAGCCGCCCCAGTGCCCGCATCGGCAGCGCGACATTCTCGGTGATCGAAAATTCCGGCAGCAGGAAATGAAACTGGAAGACAAAGCCGAGACGCGACAGCCGCATCTCCGCGCGTTCGTCCTCGGTCATGGCGGTCGTGGAGCGGCCATCGATCAGCACGTCGCCCCGGGTTGGAAGATCGAGCAGACCCAGAAGGTAGAGCAGGGAGGATTTGCCCGACCCGGACGGGCCGGTGATCGCGATAAATTCGCGCGCGCCGATCGCAAGGTTGATGTCGGCGACCAGGGTCACCGG
The DNA here is from genome assembly GCF_013179005.1 of Bradyrhizobium denitrificans. Classification (NCBI taxonomy): domain Bacteria; kingdom Pseudomonadati; phylum Pseudomonadota; class Alphaproteobacteria; order Hyphomicrobiales; family Nitrobacteraceae; genus Bradyrhizobium; species Bradyrhizobium denitrificans. The sequence continues at coordinate 159,316 of NZ_JABFDP010000009.1, forward strand.
CACCTCGCCGGGCAGGATCCTCGTTACCTGGCGCGCTTCGATCAGCGGCGGACTCACGTCGCACCCCGGATGATATCGACGGGATGCAGCCGCGCCGCGGCGCCGGCCGGGAAGTAGCCGGCCACCACGCTCGACAGCAGCGCCACGGCGGTGGCGAGCAGATAGTGCTTCAACGAATACAAGACGGGCAGGTGATTGTAGTCGGAGAACGGCGTCTTGAACTCGAGCGAGGCAAGCCCGCGAGTCAGGAGATAGCCGAGCACCCAGCCGAAGGCCGCGCCGGTCAGACCGATGAACAGCGCCTCGATGATGAAGATGCTGCGGATGGTCCGGTCGCGAAAGCCGAGCGATTTCAGGATCGCGATGTCGCGGGTCTTCTCATGCGTGATCGTCGAGATGATGTTGTAGGTGCCGAAGCTCGCGACCAGCAGGATGGCGCCGACGATCGTGTACATCAGCACGTTGCGCAGCGTGATCGCCGACAGCAGATCCTCCTGCGCCTCCTGCCAGGAGATCGCCTTGTAGCCGGTCTGTTCTCCGATCCGTTCGCTGATCAGCCGGGCCTGCATCGGATCGTTGGTCCGGATGCGGATCTCGTTGATGATGCCGGTCTGGCGCTCGAGGATCTGCGCGGTGCGCAGCAGCACATAGCCGGTGGTCTCGTCGGTGGCGCGGAAACCGGAGTGAAAGGTGCCGACGACCGTGGCGTTCATGCTGATGCCCTGGGCGGAGGCGAGCGTGATGTTGGAGTTCACGCGCGCCCCGAGCTTGGCCGTGAGCCGGTCGCCGAGCAGGATTGCGTGCGACGAGCGATACAGCGAATTGAGGCTGCCCTGGCGCATATGGCTGGCAAGGGTCGAGACCTCGCTTTCGGTGCGCGGGTCGATGCCGATGATCGCGACGGTGATATTGCGGCCGGCGAAGCGCAACACCGCCTTGGATTGCACGGACGCCGTCAGTGCACCGGGCACCCAGCCCTGCAGTGAGGCGATCGTCGCCATCGGGTTCTTGATGCCGGGGCGCCGCACATTCGGCTTCAGGCCGTGGAATTCGGCGGCCGCGTAGATCTGATCGGCCGGTTGACGGCTCGGCTCGCGCAGCTCGTCGGTGATCGAGATGTGCGGCAGCGCGTCGACCAGGGTGCGGATGAAATCGTCCTGCGATCCCTCCATCATGGCCGCCATCATCACCGAGAACGCCACGCCGGTCATCACCCCGGCGATCGCGACCAGCGTCTGCCGAGCGCGATGACGCACATGGGTCCAGGCGATGGTGAGGACCAGGCTCATGGCGCTGCAGTCTCGATCTCCATCGGCCGGACCCGTTCGCCGTCTTTGATGTCGGCAGTCGCGGGGGCTGCCACCATCTCGCCCTGCTGCGCGCCTTCGAGGATCTCCACGGCCGCGGAGCCTCTGATGCCGACGCGGACCTTCCGACGGTGCACACGGCCGTCGTCAATGACCAGCAGGCCGTTATTCACGACGGCATTGGCCGGCACGAGCAGCACATCGGCCTTCTCGCGGCTGACGATGTTGGCCTCGACGCTCATGCCGACACGCAGCGGCGTGTCGTCGGGCAGGCCGATCCGGACGCGGAAGGTCTTGGCAACGGGATCGCCCGCCGGCGTGATCTGCTTCACCGTTCCGGGCAGCGCCTGGCTGCCGAACGCATCGCTGCGCAGCAGCGCCTTCTGCCCGACCTGGACGCGGGGGATGTCCTCTTCATTGACGTCGGCGATCACCCAGAGCGGCTTCTCCAGGCCGACGCGATAGAGGATGGTGCCGGGGTCGACCATGTCGCCGACCTCGCCATCCTCCTTGAGCACGACGCCATCCATCGGCGACACCAGCCTGAAATAATCGAGGCGCTGGCTCTGCGCCGCGATCTGCGCGCGGATGCGGGCGAGGTCGCTTTCGGAGCGCTGATAGGCCTGCGACGTGGACGCGCCGCGCGCCAGCAGCTGTGACTGCCGCTCGAATTCGTGCCGCTGAAACTCCTCCTGCGCGCGCAGATCGTTCAGGGTGGCCAGCGCCTCCTTGTCGTCGAGCCGCGCCAGCAGGTCACCAGCCTTGACCGCCTTGCCCTCGCAGCGACAGCGCTCGACGATGCGGCCGCGCACCAGCGGCGTGGTGCGCGACCATGTCTCCGGCTCGACCGCTCCGGTGGCATAGACGATCTCGGCGGCCGTGCCGCGCGTGATGCGAACGACCGTGATCGCAGGTCCGCGCAGCCACCATGCCGCCAGCGCGGCCGTCGCGGCGAGAGCCAGCAGCATCGTGAGCAGGCCAGGCCAGGGAAAGTGACGCCGGCCGCGGTCGGCGGCCGGCGGGGCAGGTGGATGGTTGGCGGCAATCGCGCTGGATCGATCCGGCGTCAGCATGTCCATGGTCGACTGGACCCTGCGACGGGAAGGCAGCTTCTATTCAGCCCGCGGTGCCCGTCGCAACGCGAGGCGGCGCCATTTTGAAGTGCTGCTTGGCATAGGCGACGATCTGGCGATCGGTTGGATGATCGGCGGCTTCGACGGCGACGATCCGCTTGCCGACCGCAGGATGCTTCTCGTGCAGGTACTTGGCAAGCTCCGTCTTCGCGCTCGCTGGACCGATGATCAGGATCTCGCCGGCATCGTTGAGCGCGGCCGCGATCTCCTCCAGGAAATGCTTGTCGGGCGCGGCATGGCCGCTGCCGATGGCGTTCGCCTTGTGGTGCAGATGCTTGGTCTGCAGATGCGGATGCAGCGTCAGCTCGTCGGAACCGGTGAGACCGATATGGAACAGCTTGGCCTCGCTGTGATCGAGCCACACGACGGCATGAAAATGAGTCGGCATGATCTGGTCCTTGTCAGCAAATCGCCGCGTGAGCAGGCGGCACGTGCGCTCAGGGAGCGCGCGCCGCGGCACGCGGCACCATTGTGCTGACGACCTTAGCCAGCCCGGACCAGGCCCGGCTTGATGCAGGTCAACGGGAAGGCCGCCGCGTGCGGGCGGCCTCCCGGCACCGCCTCACTTCGCCGCGGCGGTCTTGGGTGTGGCTGGCTTCGGCAGCGGCTTGTCCTGGCGCTTCGACCACGAGATGTAATAGGCCACCGTCGTCATGATCGCGATCCCTGCGGCGCTCACCAGGATCTGCGCCAGCAGCGAGCCCGAGCTCAGCATCAGCGTGAAATGGCCGATGAAGGACAGGAAGACGCCGACGCAGAATACCGCGAGCGATTGCTGACCGCACACCACCAGCGGATCGAAGCCCTTCCATTCCAGGCCCGGCCATTCCTTCGGCACGAAGCGGATCACCAGGATGACGATCACCACGAAATGCAGGAAACGGTAGGGCGCGAGATTGGTCTTGTCGTTCGGATTGAACGCCGAATAGAGCCAGTGCGGCAACATCGTGCCATAGTCCGGAAAGCGGCCGGCCATGGTCATGATCAATGCGAGCAGCAGGTAGCCCAGACAGAAATAGAGTGTCGCCGGGGCCATGATGATGCCCATCGAGCGGCGCGCGCCGCCGAGCGCGCACCACGAGCCGAACACGAACAGCACCTGCCAGCAATACGGATTGAAATACCAAGTGCCGGCCGGATAGGCGGCGAAATTCCACCCCATCTGGCGCGCGAGGAGCCACAGCACGATCGAGGCGATCATCGTGATATCCGGCTGCCGCAGCATGAGCCACAGCACCGGCGGAAAGAAACCCATCAGCACGATATAGAGCGGCAACACGTCGAGATTGACCGGCTTGAACTTCAGGATGAGCCCCTGCGCCAGCGTATCGCTGGCATGGTCGACCAGTCCGGCAACGTTGAACTCGTCGATGATCTCGGAGACGCCGAAGCGTGTCGCCAGATAGCTGATGGCCACAATATATATGACGAACAGCACGATGTGAGCGACGTAGAGCTGCCACACCCGCTTGAACAAGCGGGTGGCGCCGACGATGAAGCCGCGGTCGATCATCATGCGGGCATAGACGAAGGACGCGGTATAGCCGGAGATGAACACGAACAGGTCAGCGGCGTCGCTGAAGCCGTAATTCCGGGTCGTGATCCAGTTCACCACATTGTCGGGGATATGATCGAGAAATATCGCCCAATTGGCGATGCCGCGGAACAGGTCGAGCCGCAGGTCGCGCCCTCTCTCGGGCAGCGTCGCATTGATTTTCATGGCCGCTTCAACGCACTGTTTTTGAATGAGGAAAGTTCGGGGAGCGGAAGGCGCCGTGGCAGTCGACCGAGATTGTCACGGGACGGCAGAATGACTATACCGTGCACGATAGACGGTCATGTCCAGGATGGGAATCACCGTTCCGTGCTGAAGCGTGCGTGTACCCCATCCCGGCCGTTTCCGCCAAACGCATGACGAACCGCTGCTCCGAGGGGCTCTTTCAGCCATGACCGCACGCATTTTCAAGCCCGCCAAGAACGCGATGCAATCGGGCAAGGCCAAGACCCGGGACTGGCAGCTGGATTACGAGCCGGAGCAGCCCCGCGCGGTCGAGCCGCTGATGGGCTGGACCTCCTCGTCGGACATGAAGCAGCAGGTCACCTTGCGCTTCGACTCGAAGGAAGAGGCCATCGCCTATTGCGAGCGCAAGGGCATTCCGTACCAGGTGATCGAGCCGAAGGAGCCGGTGAAGCGGCAGATCGCCTATGCCGACAATTTCTCATTCCGCCGCGGCGAGCCTTGGACGCATTGATCTGGACGCCTTGATCCGGACGCTTTGAATCGCGTCCACCGATCGGATGGCCTTGATCGGGCCCCGCCGAGGAACGGTGACTGGTCATGAACCTAGCCGTTGGCGCGCGGGTCACTGGGGATCGGGAGCGGCGCGTCTTTCGAAAGGCCCAGCACCGGAAAACTGCGGATGGCCCGGACGCCGGGCAGGGCCGCGAACTGCCGGAGCTGTCGGCTCATGCCGTCCACGCCGGTCGAGACGCATTTCAGCAGGAAATCCGCGTCCCCCGACAGCCGCCAGCATTGCTGGACCCAGGGCAGCGGCATGACCGCGGCCTCGAACGCCTCCAGCGCCGTCTGATGCTGGCTGTCGAGCTGGATCGAGACGAACGACACCACCTCATAGCCCAACGCCCGCTCGTCGATGGCGGCGCGGATCGATTTGATCACGCCGCGGCTGCGCAGCGCGCGGACCCGGCGCAGGCAGTTTGGTTGCGAGATGCCGACCCGGTCGGCGAGCTCATTGACGCGGATTCGGCCGTCTGCCTGCAACTCCGCCAGGATCCTCCGGTCGATCTCGTCGAGGTCGGGACGCTCCGCCATGGCCCCGCGATCCCTATTCCCTTGTACCTTGGCCGGGATGGCCGCCGCCGGGTGACGCGCCCTGCGGCATCACCCCGGAGAGTACGAGCTTCTCATGCGCCGCGATGATTGCCTCCTTGGTCAGCCGTCCCCCCGGACGATACCAGCTGCACAACCCGGTCAGCAGCGCGATGATGGCAAAGGTCGCGACCTGGAGGTCCACCACGTCGAACACCCCGTCTGACATGCCGTCGCTCAGAATGTCGGCCAGCCGGCGTTCATAGGCGCCGCGCAGGGCCACGACCGCTTCGTAATTGCGCGGCTCCAGGCTGCGCAACTCCGAATTGGCGATGAACACCTCGCGCTTCCGCGTCATGTGATAGCTGACATGGAAGGCAACGAACGCCCGCAGCCGCTCCACCGGAGTTTGCTTGTCGCGCAGCGCCTCTTCGAGCTCGCGCAGCAGATCGTTGATGTGGTCCTGGATCAGGTCCGACAACAGCTCCTGCTTGGTGTTGATGTGATTATAGAGGGAGCCGGGCTGGATGCCGACCTCGGCGGCCAGCTGGCGCAAGCTCATGGCCTCGTAGCCATGCTCGAAGATCAGCCGCAAGCCGGCCTTGCGGATCGCCTCCATCGTGGTCGGACCATGAGACCCGATCGTGCGCGCCATCTCATCCTCACCGAACGCTGCAGGTCCGACGACCTGACACCAGCAACCGCCCTGGACCACGGAAAGCGTCATGTTCTCAATGCGGACGGCGCTCTTTCGAACTGTACGACAATCCGCTTGAGAATTGAATTTAAAAACGTATGATCGTTTAATTCGAGAGCAAAGGACGCGGCCATATCGCCAGGCTGCCAACGGCCAGGGAGGACAGCATGCCGGCAGAGATGATACACCCGCTTGTGCCGCGGCTCCTCAGGCCGCGCGCGGTCTGACGCGTGCGTTCACGGCTTCCCATCCGGCTCAAGCAACGAAAACGCCGATCATGACGCTTCATTCCACGATCGATCCCTCGTCCGCCGATTTCGCGCGCAACGCCGAGGCCATGCGCGTGCTGGTCGAAGATCTCAAGGCCAAGCTCGGGCAGGTCGCTGCCGGCGGCGGCGAAGCCTCGCGCAAGCGCCACCTCGCGCGCGGCAAGATGCTGGCGCGTCAGCGGGTCGATCTGCTGCTCGACCCCGGCACCGCGTTCCTGGAGCTGTCGCCGCTTGCGGCGCACGGGCTGTACGGCGGTGACGTGCACTCGGCCAGCATCGTCACCGGCATCGGCCGCATCGCCGGCCGCGAATGCGTGGTCGTCGCCAATGATGCGACCATCAAGGGCGGCACCTATTATCCGATGACCGTGAAGAAGCATCTGCGCGCCCAGGACATCGCGCGGCAGAACAATCTGCCCTGCGTCTACATGGTCGATTCCGGCGGCGCGTTCCTGCCGCTGCAGGACGAGATCTTTCCGGACGAACGGCATTTCGGCCGCATCTTCTTCAACCAGGCGCAGATGTCGGCGCAAGGCATCCCGCAGATCGCGATCGTGATGGGCTCCTGCACCGCTGGCGGTGCCTATGTGCCGGCAATGTCGGATGAGAGCATCATCGTGCGCAATCAGGGCACGATCTTCCTCGGCGGCCCGCCGCTGGTGAAGGCCGCCACCGGCGAGGTCGTCAGTGCCGAGGAACTCGGCGGCGCCGACGTGCATTCGCGGCAGTCCGGCGTCACCGACCACTACGCGCAGAACGATGCGCACGCGATCGGCATCGCGCGCCGCATTGTCGGCACCTTGAAGCCGCCCGGCGCGCGGGCGGTGCTCAACATGCGCGAGGTCCGCGCGCCGCGCTATCCCGCGGAGGAGATCTACGGCGTGGTGCCCGCCGACGGCCGCAAGCCGTTCGACGTGCGCGACATCATTGCGCGCGTGGTCGACGGTTCGGAGTTCGACGAGTTCAAGAAGCTGTACGGCCAGACGCTGGTGTGCGGCTTCGCCCACATCTTCGGCTATCCGGTCGGCATCATCGCCAATAACGGCATCCTGTTCAGCGAGAGCTCGCTGAAGGGCGCGCACTTCATCGAGCTGTGCTGCCAGCGCAACATTCCGCTGGTGTTCCTGCAGAACATCACCGGCTTCATGGTCGGCAAGAAATACGAGGCCGGCGGCATCGCTCGCGACGGCGCCAAGCTGGTGACCGCGGTCGCGACCGCGTCGGTGCCGAAATTCACCGTCGTGATCGGCGGCTCCTACGGCGCCGGCAATTACGGCATGTGCGGCCGGGCCTATGCGCCGCGCTTCCTGTGGATGTGGCCGAATGCGCGTATCTCGGTGATGGGCGGCGAGCAGGCGGCGATGGTGCTGAGCCAGGTCCGCCGCGACGGCATCGAGGCCAAGGGCGAGAGCTGGTCGACGGAAGAGGAAGAGAAATTCCGCAGCCCCATCCGCGCGCAATATGAGGCGCAGGGCAATCCCTATTACGCGACGGCGCGGCTATGGGACGACGGCGTGATCGACCCCGCCGACACCCGGCTCGTGCTCGGGCTGGGATTGTCCGCCGCCGCCAATGCCCCGGTCGAGCCGACCAAGTTCGGCCTGTTCAGGATGTGATCATGGCCCATCCCGGAATGTATCGTCGTTTTCGCAAGCTCCTGATCGCCAACCGCGGCGAGATCGCCGTGCGTGTCATCCGCACTGCGCGGGCCATGGGATTGAAGACCGTCGCTGTCTATTCCGAGGCCGACCGCAATGCGCTGCATGTCGCGCTCGCCGATGAAGCCGTGCTGCTCGGCCCCGCGCGCGCCCGCGATTCCTACCTCAACATCGAACGGCTGATCGAGGCCGCCCGGCAGACCGGCGCCGAGGCGGTGCATCCCGGCTACGGCTTCCTGTCTGAGAGCGCCGAGTTTGCGCAGGCCTGTCTCGATGCCGGGCTGGTGTTCGTCGGCCCTACGGCTGCGATGATCACCGCGATGGGCTCGAAGTCCGGCTCCAAATTCCTGATGGAGCAGGCCGGCGTGCCGCTGGTGCCCGGCTATCACGGCGAGGCGCAGGACGAGGCGACGCTCGCCGATGAGGCGGCGCGGATCGGCTATCCCGTGCTGATCAAGGCCTCCGCCGGCGGCGGCGGCCGCGGCATGCGCGTGGTCCATGCGGCCGGCGATCTCGCCGATGCCGTCACCAGCGCCAAGCGCGAGGCCAAGGCGGCGTTCGGCGACGACCGCGTGCTGATCGAGAAGTTCGTCGAGAATCCGCGCCACATCGAGGTGCAGATCGTCGGCGACAGCCACGGCAATCTGGTCTCGCTGTTCGAGCGCGAATGCACCCTGCAGCGCCGCCATCAGAAGGTGATCGAGGAGGCGCCGTCGCCGACGCTGTCGCCGGCCCAGCGCGAGACGGTCTGCGCCGCGGCGCGGCGCGCGGCGGGCGCGGTCAACTATGTCGGCGCCGGCACCATCGAGTTCGTCTCCGACGGCCGCGACGTGTTCTTCATCGAGATGAACACGCGCCTGCAGGTCGAGCATCCCGTCACCGAGCTGATCACCGGCGTCGACCTGGTCGAATGGCAACTGCGTGTCGCCTTCGGCGAACCGCTGCCGCTGACGCAGGACCAGATCAAGCTCAATGGACATGCGATCGAGGCACGCGTCTACGCGGAAAACCCCGCGAAGAACTTCATGCCCTCGGTCGGCACGATCAAGACCTGGCGGCTGCCGGCGGAGACCGGCGGCCTGCGCATCGATGCCGGCTATCGCGAGGGTGATGCCGTCTCGCCCTATTACGACGCGATGCTGGCCAAGATGATCGCCTGGGCGCCGACGCGCGACGTCGCCATCGAGCGGCTCAACCGCGGCCTCGAGGACACGGATGTCCGCGGCATCGTCAGCAACATTCCGTTCCTGTCGGCACTGTTGACGCATCCCGACGTCGCGGCGAATGCCATCGACACCGGCTTCATCGAGCGCCATCTGGAGCGTCTGACAGAAGCGGGCGCTGCTGCCGGGGATGTGGAGCTTTGCGCGGCGGTCGCCGCCATCCTCATCGATGAGCAAAAGGCCGCTTCCCATGAGGTGGGATCGCCCTGGCGTGCCCAGGGCTGGATGCCGGTCGGCTTGCGGGAGCGCGTCTTCTCGTTCCGCCAGAGCGGGAGCAGCGATCCGCGGACGGTGACGCTGACTTATGGACCGGGCGTGCAGACGCTGTCGATCGATGGCCGGGTGACGGCGTTCTCGGCGATCCCGACAGAGGATGGCGGTTTCGACCTTGTGCGCGACGGCGTCAAATCCCATGTGGTGGCGGTCATCGAGGGGCACGAACTGTATCTGCGCTCCCGCAACGGCCGCTTCGATCTGCATTGGATCGATCCGTTCGGCGGCGATGACGAGGAACAGGCCGGCGAGGACAAGATCGTCGCGCCGTTGCCGGGCACCGTGGTGGCATTGCTGGCGCAGGAAGGCGCCGTCCTCGAGAAGGGCGCGGCGATCCTGACGCTGGAAGTGATGAAGATGGAGCAGACCCTGCGCGCGCCGTTCGCGGGCGTGCTCAAGGCGATCAAGTGCAAGGTCGGCGACATCGTGCAGGAAGGTGTCGAACTGGCGGAAGTCGAACCCTCCGCCTGATCCTCCAACCCCAGAGGGCAGCATGAGCGAGAGCGTGCGCATCATCGAAATGGGCCCGCGCGACGGCCTGCAGAACGAGAAGACCCAGGTCAGCGTCGCCGATCGCATCGCCTTCATCCGCGGGCTCGTCGCGGCCGGCCTGACCACGGTCGAGGTCGGCGCGTTCGTCTCGCCCAAGGCGATCCCGCAAATGGTGGGCTCGGATGAGGTGATGCGCAGCGTCGCCGCGCTGCCCGGCGAGTTCCATGTGCTGGTGCCCAATGTGAAGGGCTACGAGGCCGCCCACGCGGCCGGCGCCAAGGTGATCTCGGTGTTCACCGCGGCCTCGGAGAGCTTCTCCCGCGCCAACATCAATTGCGGAATCGAGGAGTCGCTGGAGCGCTTCAAGCCGGTCGTCGCGCACGCCAGGACCGACGGCATCAAGGTGCGCGGCTACGTCTCCTGCGTTCTCGGCTGTCCCTATGAGGGCGAGATCAAGCCGCAGGCGGTGGCCGACGTGGCCAAGGCGCTGTGGGATCTCGGCTGCTACGAGGTCTCGCTGGGCGATACGATCGGCGTCGGCACGCCGCTCAAGGCCAAGCAGATGCTGCGCGCGGTCTGCGACGACGTGCCGGTGTCGCATCTGGCGATGCATTTTCACGACACCTATGGGCAGGCGCTGGCGAACCTCTACGCCGGCCTGGAGGAGGGGGTCCGCGTCATCGATTCCGCCGCCGGCGGTCTCGGCGGCTGCCCGTTCGCGCCGGGCGCGACCGGCAATGTCGCGACCGAGGATGTCGTCTACATGCTCGAAGGCATGGGCATTCGCACCGGCGTCGACATGACCAGGCTGCTGGCGGCCACCAACGAGATCAGCCGGCTGCTCGGCCGCCCCCCGGTCAGCCGCGTTGCCGCCGCGCTGAATGCGAAAGCGAAGAGGGCGAATAGCGAGTAGCAAATGGCGAGTAGGGGTCCATTCGCGGGATCCCTATTCGCAACTCGCTATTGTCTATTCGCCGCCGCGTCACCGGCTGAGATCCGGCCCCATCACAAGGTCCGGAAGCGCCGTCGAGATCTGCGGCACGAAGCAGAGCAGCAGCACCGCGGCCATCATCAGCAGCACGAAGGGCAGGGTGCCCCAGATCACCTCGCGCAGCGGGATGTCCGGTGCGACGTTGCGGATGACGAAGATGTTCAAGCCCACCGGCGGGTGGATCAGGCCCATCTCCATCACGATCGTCATGACGACGCCGAACCAGATGATGTCGAAATTCGCCGCACGCAGCGGCGGCAGGATGATCGGCGCGGTCATCAGGATGATCGAGACCGGCGGCAGGAAGAAGCCGAGCACGACCACCATCAGCAGGATCGCGAACAGCAGCTCCCAGCGCGGCAGGTGCATCGCCACGATATATTCGGCGACAGACTGCGAGATGTGCAGATAGCTCATCACGTAGGAGTAGAGCAGCGACATGCCGATGATCAGCATCAGCATCGTCGACTCACGCAAGGTCGCCCGCATGATCGGCGCGAGGTCGGTCGGACGCCAGACACCGTAGATGAGCGCGATCAAGGCGAGCGCGAGAATGCCCCCGAGACCGGCGGTCTCCGATGGCGTCGCCAACCCGCCATAGAGCGCCACCATGACGCCGGTCAGCAAGAGCACGAACGGGATCACGCGCGGCAGCACCGAAAAGCGCTGTGCCATCGTGTATTCGTCCTTGATCAGGATGTCCGACCAGGTGCCCGACTTCTCGTAGACCGCTTTCGCCTGCGCGTATTCCTGGCGGAAGCGCACCACCGCATAGACGCCGAACAGCGTGACCAGCAGCAGCCCCGGCCCGATCCCGGCCAGGAACAGCCGTCCGAGCGACTTCTCCGCGGCGATCGCGAACAGGATCATCGTGATCGAGGGCGGCAGCAGGATGCCGAGCGTGCCGCCGGCGGCGATGATGCCCGCGGCGAACCCGCCGGAGTAACCGCGCTTGCGCATCTCCGGGATGCCGGCCGAGCCGATCGCCGAGCAGGTCGCCGGCGACGAGCCGGCCATCGCCGCGAACAGCGCGCAGGCGAACACGTTGGCGACGCCGAGGCCCCCGGGCACACGATGCAGCCAGGCATGCAGCGCCGAGTAGAGATCCTGGCCGGCGCGGGAGCGGCCGATCGCGGCGCCCTTGAGGATGAACAGCGGGATCGACAGCAGCGTGATCGACGCCATTTCCTCATAGACGTTCTGCGTCACCGTATCGAGCGACGCGGAGGGCATGTAGATCGCCATGAACACCACGGCGACGGCGCCGAGCGCAAACGCGATCGGCATGCCGGCGAACATCGCAAACAGGGTGGCAGCCCCGTAGGCAATCCCAATCCCGAACACGCTCATCGCCGCGCTCCGGTCAGCGGCGCCACGATCTGCAGCAGCAATTGCAGGCAGAGCAGGGTCATGCCGGCGGCCATCAGGGCATAGGGAATGGCGAGCGGTGGCGACCACATCGAGTTCGAGACCTGACCGTCCTCCCAGGCCTCATGGGTGAGGGTCCAGGATTTCCAGGTGAAGAAGGCACAAAACAAAAAGCTGGCGACGTCGACGAGCCAAAGCCTGATCTTGTTCGCCAAGGGCGACATCAGGCCGACAAAGGCCTCGATGCTGACGTGGCCGCGATGCTCCTGCACATAGGCGGCGGTCATGAAGGTGGCGCCGACGAGCAGGAACACGGCGGCTTCGTCCTGCCAGTAGTTGGCGGCCTTGAACAGCGCGCGACCCGCCACGCTGTAGCTGAGGATGACACAGGCCGCGATCAATGCGATCGCAGCGAGAACGACGATGATGCTGTTGAGCATCGAGATCACACGCTGAAGCGGCGCCAGCGGTCCGCTGGCGCCGGTGGGCGTGGCCTCGCTATCGGAGACGGGCGCGTGCATCAATCAGGCCGCCACGTCGGAGGCGAGCTTCAGGAGCTTGGCGCAGTTCGCGGACTTCCCGCCATAGTCCTTCCAGGCGGTATCACGGGCAATGTCGCGCCACTTGTTGACGGTCTCGAGGTCGAGCTCGGCCACCTTGGCGCCGGCCTTTTCATAGACCTTGGCGACCTCGATGTCGTCGTCCTGCGCGCCCTTGCGCCCGAAGGCCTCGAGCTCGGCGCCGACGGCGAGCAGGACGTCCTGCTGGTTCTTCGGCAGCTTGTCGAACGTCGCCTTCGACATCATCAGTGGCTCGAGCATGAACCAATAGGACGCCTTGGCGCCGGAGGTCAGAGCCTTCGCGACCTCTTCGAGGCGGAACGAGATCAGGCTGGTCGAGGAGGTCAGGCCGGCATCGCAGGCCCCGGTCTGCATCGCCGTGTAGATCTCGTTCGACGGCACCGACAGCACCGACGCACCGGCGGTCTGCAGCACCATGTCCATCTCGCGCGAGCCGCCGCGCACCTTCATGCCCTTGGCGTCGTCGGGGGTGACCAGCGGCCGCGAGCGGCTGGCGACGCCGCCGGCCTGCCAGACCCAGGTCAGCAGGATGATGCCCTTGTCGGCGAGGAAGTCGCTGAGCGCCTTGCCGACCGGCTCGTTCTTCCAGCGCAGGCCCTGATCGTACGTGGTGACGAGGCCCGGCATCAGTCCGATATTGGTCTCGGGAACCTCGCCGCCGGCATAGGGCATCGGATAGAGGCTGATGTCGAGCGCGCCCTTCCGCATCGCCGAGAACTGCGCAACGGTCTTGATCAGCGACGAGTTCGGATAGATCTCGGCCGCGATCTCGCCGCCAGAGCGCTTCGACACTTCCTCGGCGAACATCCGGCAGAGCCGGTCGCGGAAGTCGCCCTTGTCGATGGTTCCCCCCGGGAACTGATGGGAGATCTTCAGCGTGGTCGCCGCCCGAGCGGTTCCGGTTCCAAAACGCAGAATGGCGGGCGCAGCGAGCGCGGACGCGAGGACAGTGCGGCGTGAAAGCATGAGAGTTCCCCTGGACAACGTCTGGTTGGGTTCCCGATCCGGTTCGTAAGCAGCCCTTATAGGAGCCGGAGTGCAGGAATTACCTCTAGCCGAACAATACAGTTGGTTCGAGGGCGAATGCACGGGACGCGACATATTGCTGCGATGCACATGCCTGTGAATCCCTAGCGCGGGTTGTACTAACATTCGCCCGACGGGCGAAATTGTGTCGAGGTTCAAACACCGCAAAACTCGAATCAAATTTGATCGAGCCGAAAATTTTCAGTTGGGCCGTAACGATCTCCCTCATTGGAACGTCGACATGGAGGAGCGGCGCATCGGTCGCCGTCCAACCCCGTCTCTCGAAGGAGCGATCATCATGACCTATCGTAATCGTCTCGTCCTCGGCCTCTCTGCCGCTGCTCTCGCCTTCAACGTCGCCATCGCGCCCGCGGCGTTCGCCGAGGACAAGATGGGCAAGGATGATGCGATGAAGAAGGGGGCGATGTCCCACGACTCGATGAAGAAGGACGCGATGGGCAAAGACGAGATGAAGAAGGGCGATGCCATGTCGAAGGACGGGATGAAGAAGGACGACGGCATGATGAAGAAGAACTAGGCTTCTTATCGTCGTTGATCGTCGTCATGCGATGGGGCGGCGAGGCCGCCCTGTCGCAGATCTCATGACATCATCGCGCGATCATCGAGGTCGTCGCGCGGACGCGACGCTCGGGAGCAATCACTTCCTCTTGCCACGTGCCTTGCGCGCGGCATAACGCGCATCGCGCTTGGCCTTCTGCTCGGCCTCCATCTCGGCCAGGCGAGCGGCTGCTTCTTCCGCCTCGCGGGCGAGCCGGGCGGCCTCGGCGGCCTTGGCCTCTTCCTCGAGGCGCTTCTGCTCGGCCTTGGCGGCCTCTCGCTCGAGACGCTGCTGCTCGCGCCGGGCGGCGGCCGCTTCGCGCTCCTGCCGCCGCTTCACGACTTCGGGATCATCCGGTCCCGGCTGCGCCTTGAACTTCTGCAGAATGCCCTGGCGGGCCTGCTGCGCGGCCTTTTGCCGATCGGCAAATCCGGGTTCCTTGAATCCTCTCATGGAGACGTCGTCACTTCGCTACTGGTTTGGATTGGTGTGGTTCGATCAGGCTGCATGCGCTGCCCGACATTCATCCACGTTGTCGTGAATATCGGCGGAGGCGAGCGCGAGGCCGTGTGTATAGGATCGCACGCGTCGATGACAAATGCTTTATCGCCATTCCTTCACATGCCGCACGTTTGGCGCTTGCATGACGCGCGCCGCTGGCTATGTAAGCTCCCCCGCCACGCTGACACAGGTCAGTCGGGTGTGAATTGCTTCACACCAGCGGGAATCGGCGGGCCAGGATGGCCTGCTTCCAGCGGAGTTTACCGGCATGACCTCGGTGTTTCGGAGGCATGGACGCCTTGCGCTCATGCTCGTGCTTCTCGGCTCGGCCGTGAGCGCGCTCGTCATGACTGCCGTGTTCGCCCACCCGGCGGCGGCTCCGAGCCGGCTGCTCGGCTCGGAGTGGGAGTGCGGTCAATTGTTCTGGGTGACCAGCTGCACGCGTGTCGCGCCGATTTCACCGGCCTCCCGCCGCCTCGGTCCGGCTTTCGACGACCCGGCAAATCCGCAGCCGGTCTAGGGGCACCGTTTCATGAGTGAGCGCGACGCAGGCCAAGGCCGGAGAGGCGCGATTGCTGGGCTGCTGTTTGCGGCGATCGTGGTCGGCTTCGGCCTGTGGCTGGCCCACAGCCTGACGGCAGCGAGCAAGATGCAGGATTGCCTGATGTCCGGCCGCAGCAATTGCAACGTGATCGAGCCCGCACGCTGACGCCGGGGCCGGCCGCGGGTCATCCGCTCAACGCTCCGCCGCGAATCGCGGTGCAAGAATGATGGCGGCGAATCGCCGCCGTTCGGTTGTATGTTGCGGGGCGTCGCTGGCGTGCCGCAAAATTGTCGGGTTTGTCCCAGTCTGTCCCGCAATTCATGCCCGTTCTGGCCATATCGTGGGGACCAGTGAACCGGGTTTCATCGCACGCCGACCAAGGCCGTAGGCAGCGCGGACGGCGGGCCAGTGAGGGGAAGATGAGAATGGCATTGTTCGATCAGACCAGGTTCTGGCTGCCGGCGCTGGCCGTCTTGTCGGTGATCTCTTCGCCCCTCCAAGTACGGGCCCAGGCTCCGGACCAGGTTGGTCCCGGTGCCGCTCACCCCCCGCAGGGGCGCCCGCCCAGCGTCATCCGGCAGCCGCCGGCCGCCGCCGTTCAACCGGGCGGACAGCCCCATGCTCAGCCCCCCCGCCAAGGGTCGGGGCCGGTTGCGGGACAGCCAAGCGGGCCCGGACCGGGCTATGACCGCGGACCTGCGGCCACGGGCCGGGCGCCTGACGCGCGCTACAGCCGCGGCGCGATTGCAATGCGCGATTATGGCGGACAGCGTTATCGCGGCCGCGTCGGCTGGGAAGGGGGTCGCTGGCGTCACGAAGTCCACAATGGCCGGCCCGGCTGGTGGTGGGATGTCGGCGGGGTCTGGTATTATTATCCTGAGCCGATGGAAGGTCCGCCGACCTACGTCTCCGAGGATTACGCCGACGACGTCGTCTACGCGCCGGCTGCTGCTTATCAGGCGCCGCCGCCGGTCGCCTATGAGCCGGCTCCGCCACCGCCGCCGTCCGACCCGGATCCAGGCGCCAGCGCGCTCGGCGGGGCCATCATCGGCGGCGTGCTCGGCGGGATTCTGACTGGCAAGGCGGGCGGCGCTGCCGCCGGGGCCGTGATCGGCGGCGCGACTGGCGCGATCGCCGGTGCGACGGCAGCGGCGCGGCCGGGCTATTATCTGTCCCAGGGCAATTGCTACTACCGTTACCCCTCGGGAGAGTATGTCGCTGTCGATCCGCGCTCCTGTTACTAGCTCACGCCGGTCCGCAGAGATGTGCATGGGTTTCCGCTCTCCGGCCGTGCGTTGCGATTGATGCTCCGCAAAGGTCCGGAGCCGGAGTTGGAACGAATCCTGGTAAGGTCCTCTTCCGTGCTGGTCTCAGTGAGAGTTCTGGAGCGATGACCAAGGCGTCCAAGCTTGTTGCCGCCAAGGGCGGAAAGTCCTCCTGGTCCGACGCCGCATCGACGGGCGCTGGATGTTCCCGGGCGGCCGCAAACGCGCACGGGAGACGGCGAAGGACTGCCTGAAGCGCGAGATCAAGGAGGAGCTGCCGAAGCTCAAGCTCGGCCGTCTTCGCCTGTGGAAAGAAGTCACGGCGAAGAACAAGCGGTCGGGACGCAAGATGAGCGACGCGATCTTCATCGCCAAGAATGCCAGGGGGCGGCTGGAGATCGGCGACAAAAATGAGATCGACCGCGCCGTCTGGCAAAAGCCCTACGGGCTCAGCCTGACACCAACCTCGCGCTATATTCGCGACCGTCTGTTTCCGCGCAAAGCGGATTAGGTCGAGATGTCGGTTCAGAGAGCCGCGCCCTGATCTTGTCCGGCATCGCGAGCGATGATCTTATCGGGACACCGACGTTCACGCCCTGCAATTCAGGCTGTAATTGAAGCCGAAAGTGGAACATCTGGCGAGGTCGGACGTTGTCTGGTCATGACTTACGAAAGCACAGCCAGACCGCCACGCGTCCTTACGCCTGAAGAGCGTCGGGCGCGCGATGCCACGCGCAGGGCCGATGCCGAGCAGGCCTTGCGAGAACATGAGGAGGCCCAGCGGGCCTTCTATAAAAACCGCGAGCGACTCCGGGCCGAGCGCTTGGCGCGCGAAGCCGCCGAAAAGCGTCGCTGAGCTGCCGGCTCCCCCAGCTCAGCCTGCGGGACGCGTCCGGAAAGCGTTCGCCATGCGCAGGAACGCCCGATCCAGCAAATCGTACATGTCGCCGGTGATGTCGCAATCGAACATCGCCCGGCGCATGCACGTCATCCACTCGTCGCGCTCGGCGTCTCCGATGGCATAGGGACGGTGCGCCGACATGATGCAGCGATGTTCGGCACGCTCGAAATAGAGCGCAGGCCCGCCCAGCCAGCCGCTCAGGAACTCGAACAGCAATTGCCTGATCGGACCGAGGTCGGCATCGTGCATGGCGCGGATCTTCCGGGCATCCGGCTCCTCGTCCATGATCGCATAAAACCGATCGGCGAGGCGCCGCACGCCGGCTTCGCCGCCGATGAGCTCGTATGGCGTGGCTTCGACCACGATAGCGTCGGTTGAATGGGCTTCGCTGGCTGAATTGGCTGCCGTCATCGCATCTCGTTTCCCTGGGCGCCTCACAGCCAATAGTCGCCTGGAGCGCACCGCCTTGATCTGCATCAAAGATGAAATGCCGATGGCGGCCGCGTGGCGCTGCCGGACGCGAGCGTACACAGAGGCGAGGTGGGAGACGCCAGCTAGCGAATATTGGCCTTCACGAGGCGCTGACGGTCGGTGTCGGCTGCGATCTGACGCAGCGTCTGGCGCAACAGCGCGAGATCGACCGGTTTGCAGAACGGCGGATAGACGTTCAGGCCGAGGATCTTGCCGGCACGGACCGTGACGTCGCGGGTCTGGTCGTCGGACCCGCTGATGATCAGGACGGGGGTGCGGGATTTCATGTCGGCCAGCAGCTGCAGCACTTCCGTGCCGGAGCGCTCACCGAGGTTGAGGTCGAGGGTGATGCACTCGAAGTTGCGCCGGCGCAGCACGTTGATGGCGCCGTCCACCGAGTTCACGCCGGTCGTCGCAAAGCCCGCCTGCACGGCGATCTTGCGCAGGATCGACAGATGAACGTCGGCATCTTCGATCACGAGAAGTTCGTTCAGCATGGTCCCCGCGCGGCTGTGTGTCGGCTTCTGATGGACCACCGCACCTTAAAAGTCGGTTTCTAAGCTCCACGTAAATTTTCAATCCCGTAAAATTCCGGACCCCGGCGTCGCCGCATAGCAAAAGGTCGCTCGGTTGCGCCGCCTGCTGCCTGGTCGGCCGAGGAGATCGGCTATCATGCCGCTCGATGTCGGACGCAGGGTCCGGAATCATGCCCTTGAGTTCATGACAAGTCGCCGGCGTGACCGCAGGTCAGCCGGCTTGGAAGCAAGCCGATGTCACTCTCCTCTCTTTATGATGAAGCGCTGGTCTATGCGGCGGACCTGCACCGGAGCCAGGTGCGAAAGGGCAGTCGGGTGCCCTATATCGCGCATCTGCTCAGCGTCTCCAGCCGCGTGCTGACGGCGGGCGGCAACGAGGTTCAGGCCATCGCCGGACTGCTGCACGACGCCGCCGAGGACCAGGGCGGACAGGCCACGCTGGACGAGATCCGCCGGCGGTTCGGCGACGGCGTTGCCGAGATCGTGGCGGACTGCACGGATTCCTGGGTCGAACCGAAGCCGGCATGGCGGGCCCGCAAGGACGCCTACCTTGCCAAGCTGCCGCACAAGCCAGCAACGTCGCTGCTGGTCTCGCTCGCCGACAAGGTCGACAATGCGGAGGCGATCGCGAAGGACTATGATGAGATCGGCGATGCGGTGTGGCAGCGCTTCAGCGGCGGACGGGACGGCACGATCTGGTACTACCGCACGCTGAGCCACATCTTCGATCAGACATTGCCCGGGCCGTTGGCGCGGCAGCTCGCACGAACTGTTGGGACCTTTCCGTCCTGATCGGTTCGGGGATGGAGCTTGCCTGCCCCGGTTTGCGGATGACAACCTCAGATGGATCGATTATACAGCCGGCCATGATCACCGTCGCCACTCATCGTTTTGGTCGCATCACGCACCGTAGCTCGCTGGCGGCGGGAGGATCGCGCTCAATCTGACGATTTGCAGCATCTGATCCGAACAGCCGCCAGGACCTGGCGGCTTTTTTGTTGCCGGCAGGTTCTTCGTTTCCAGGGGAGCCCGATATGCCGAGCACGACCGACGATCCGAGCATCAGCGCCATCGAGGCGTGCACACTTCGTGACGCCTCGCGATCACCTGGGCTCTTCGCGCGCGGACGCTCCCCGAGCCATCCGATTCCGTCCAAGCCCGGCGCGAACGTCTACTACTTGGTGCGCTCGGTCCCTGACCGACGCTACGCCGAATCGAAGCCCACGCCGTTGCTGCGGCTGTGGTGGAAGCGCTGGCGCGAGCGTCACCGTTTCGCCCGGGAGCTACCCTGGATCGCCGATGAGGTGCTGGCGGATTACGGCCTCACGCGCGACGAGGCGCGCCGGCTGTGCCGCCGTCCGTTCTGGCGAGCGTGAAGCGAACGCGGCGGCCAAACAGAAGCCTCGGTCGCACCCACCGCTGTCGTCCCGGGCAAGCTGGAGCGGCGCGAAGTGCCGTGCAGCGCCGCCCTGTGGTGATGGATCCCCGCATGCGCGGGGATGACGGCGGAAAATGTGGCAACTGCGCGCGCAAGGGATGAGCGCCAGCGACATCTGCTTGTCCTTCGCCTCGGTCATGCCAAGCAGCATATAGCGCGTAGTTTGCATGTCTTGGAGTGAACCAAGACCTATCCGTCCGTCATTGCGAGGCGCCGTTGCGCCGAAGCAATCCAGAACGCGTTTTTTGGAAGGAGGCTGGATCGTGTCGCTGCGCTCGCGATGACGATGCGGCGAGAGCCGCGCGCGTCACTTCCGACTACGTCTGCGGTCGCCTCGGGCGCTTCACCGGATGCAGCCGGGGCGCCCGCGCGACGCGCGGGCGCAGCCGCGTCGCGGCGGCGCGCTTCGGCTTAACGGCTCCTTGCGGCCGCGCCAGCTCCATCAGCAGGCGCAGGGCCTCGAGGACGGAGCGCGTGCGCACGGCGCTGCGGCCGATGGCACCAAAACGGTGTTCGCGGTGGGTGATACGGCCGTCGCGGGCGGCGACGGCGAAGTGGACCAGGCCGACCGGCTTGCCGGGGGTGGCGCCGCCGGGGCCGGCGATGCCGGTGATGGCGACCGCGAGGTCGACATCGGCCCGCTCCAGCGCGCCGACCGCCATCTGGATCGCGGTCTCCTTGGACACCGCGCCGAAGGTCTGCAGGGTCGAGGCTTCGACGCCGAGCATCGCGCGCTTGGCCTCGTTGGAATAGGTGACGAAGCCGCGGTCGATGACGTCGGAGGAGCCGGGGATCTCGGTCAGCGCGCCGGCGACGAGGCCGCCGGTGCAGGATTCGGCGGTGGCGATCATCAGCTTGCGCGACCGGCAGAGGTCGAGCAGCGAGCGGGCCAGCGCGCTGGTGGAGCCGATTTGACGTTCGCTCGCCATGAACAGCGTTCCCTCGATACCGATCGAGACTTCAGGATTCGCCACCAAAGCGATGGCTTTTGACGAGTTCGAGATGGCGCCGCGAACTCGGCCTCTCCCCCGCGCGCGGGGAGAGGCCGGATTGCATCGCAAGATGCAATCCGGGTGAGGGGGACTCTCCGCGCACCGCGCTCGTGGAGAGTCCTCCTCATCCCAACCCTCTCCCCGCAGGCGGGGCGAGGGAGCGCACCGCGCTCGCGGTGATAGCTCGATTCCAACTTCCAGAGATCAGTTCGATCTCGTATTTCAACTTAGCGGTCGACGTCCCCTCGCGTATCGATCGCTTCGATCTCACATTCTCGACGCCGCCGGCGTCATGCGCCCCACGGCAGCCTGATCGTCGCGCTTGCGGTCGCGGCGATGCCTTCCTCGCGGCCGGTGAAGCCGAGGCGCTCGCTGGTGGTGGCTTTCACCGCGATGCGCGAGATATCGACTCCCGACATCTCGGCGATGCGTGCGCGCATCTGGTCGCGCAGGGGACCGATCTTCGGCCGTTCGCAGATCATCGTCACCTCGAGATTGGCCACCCGTCCGCCGCGCGCCGTGACCCGCTCGATCGCGTATTTCAGGAACTGATCGGACGAGGCGCCCTTCCACTTCATGTCCGAGGGCGGGAAATGCGAGCCGATGTCACCATCGGCCAGGGCGCCCAAAATTGCGTCAACCAGGGCGTGCAATCCGACGTCGCCGTCGGAGTGGGCCAGGAAGCCCTTGCTATGCGGCACGCGCAGGCCGCACAGCCAGACATGGTCGCCCTCGCCGAAGGCATGCACGTCATAGCCGGTGCCGGTCCTGATGTCGCCGAGCTGAGCGGCGAGCCGCGCTTCCTCGCGCACGAAATCTTCGGGTGTGGTGAGCTTCATATTGGCAACATCGCCCTCAAACGTCGCGACGGTCAATCCCGCCCATTCGGCGATCGCCGCATCATCTGTGAACTCGGTGAGGCCGTCGCGCGCGGCGCGCCGATGCGCCTCCAGGATGACCTCGAATTTGAAGGTCTGCGGCGTCTGCGCGATGCGCAGCTTCGCGCGCTCCGGTGTCGCGGTGATGTCGCCGCTCGCCGTGACCTCCTTGATCGTGTCGGTGACGGGCACGACGGGAATGGCCGCGCCGGTCTTGCCGGCCGCTTGGATCGCGCGCGAGATCACGGCCGATGTCACGAACGGGCGCGCGGCGTCGTGGATCAGCACGATGTCCGGTCGGTGCGGCACCAGCGCTTCCAGGCCTGCGAGCACTGACGCCTGCCGTGTCGCGCCGCCATGCGCGGGCACCTCGTGGCGCAGGCCACTGACCGCGGCATTGAAGACGTCGATGTCATCGGGGTTCACCACCGGCTGCACGACGGCGACGTCAGGATGCTCCGAAAAGGCGGCGAGCGCGCGGTGGATGACGGTGCGGCCGCCGATCGCGCGATATTGCTTCGGACCGCCGGTGCCGGCGCGCAGGCCGCGTCCGGCCGCGACGAGAATGGCTGCAGTCCGCTGAGAAATCGTCATGGGAACAGGGTATCGATGCTGATGAAGAAGATCGGGTGAGGGATTTGGCGGCTTCTTACATCTGCAGCGAAGGTTAAGCGAGCGGGATCACACGTTGCTTGCATCGTGACCGCGAGTCCGACGCAGTCGCAGAACCCGTCGCTCCGGGGCTCGCTGCGCCGATCCGCCACAGAGCGGGGAGGGACAGGGGCGCGCGGCCTTCAGCCATGCAAAAATCCAGCGGCTCAAGGGTTTACCATGACTGCCGAACAAGCATATTTTGCTGCACTGCACTTGAAACGTTGACGGTTTTGTCTAAAGTGTAGGCATGACGCTTGACTGCCCAAGAATTGTGCTCGAAAGTGCAGGGCGGCGCAATGGTGCGTCTGATGAGATCATGAGTCGTCCGTGACCGGTCCGGTAAAGCCTACCGCCAAGTCCTTGAGAATAGGTGAGGTTTCTCTCGCCAACCGGGCTCTTCTTGCGCCGATGTCGGGGATCACCGACGCGCCGTTCCGCCGACTCGCAGCCGATCTCGGCGCCGGGCTCGTCGTCTCCGAGATGACCGCGAGCGACGATCTCGTCAGAGGGCGGTGGATATCTCGCTTGCGCTGCGAAGCCAGCGGCGTCGGGCCGCATGTGGTTCAGCTGGCCGGCTGCGAGGCGCATTGGATGGCCGAGGGTGCCAAGGTCGCCGAGGATGGCGGCGCCGATGTCATCGACATCAATATGGGCTGCCCGGCGCGCCACGTCACCGGCGGCCAGTCCGGCTCGGCCCTGATGCGCGACCTGGATCATGCGCTCGCGCTGATCGAGGCCACGGTCGAGGCTGTCGACGTGCCGGTGACCTTGAAGATGCGCCTCGGCTGGGACGAGCGTAGCCTCAACGCGCCGGAGCTGGCGCGCCGCGCGGAAGCGGCCGGGGTGCAGTTGATCACGGTGCATGGCCGCACGCGGCAGCAGTTCTACAAGGGCGAGGCCGATTGGAGCGCGGTGCGCGCCGTCAAGCAGGCGGTCGACCTGCCGGTCGTCGTCAATGGCGACATCACGAGCTACGAGGATGCGCGCGAGGCGCTCGACGCCTCCGGCGCTGACGCCGTCATGATCGGCCGCGGCGCGCAGGGGCAGCCCTGGCTGCCCGGCCAGATCGGCCGTCGGCTCGACGGCGGCGCGGAAGAGGGCGCGCCCGCGCTGTCACAGCAGCACGCTTATTTGGCGGCCCTCTATGACGAGATCTGCCGCCACTATGGCGAGCGTGTCGGCCTGCGCCACGCCCGCAAACATCTCAGCTGGGGGCTGGACGTGGCCGCCCGGCACGCCAAGGCGCCGGCTGAAAAACTGAAGGCCTGGCGCGAGCGTATCCTGACGTCGGAGCAGCCGGCTCTGGTGCAGGGGGCGCTGCGAGACGCGTTCGACGATTTTGCCTGGAGTGCAGCCGCATGAGCTCAGCCGCAGAACAGCGCAAGCGACTTCCATCGGATGGCGACGCCATCCTCAACGCCTTGCCGAATCCGGTCCTCGTCATCGGCCCGGATGGCATGATCATGGACGCCAACATGGCGGCCGAATCGTTCTTCGATTCCTCGACCCAGTTTCTGCAGCGGCAATCGCTCAAGAAGCTGGTGCCGTTCGGCTCGCCGCTGCTGGCGCTGATCGATCAGGTCCGCACCACGAGCGCGCCGGTCAACGAGTACAAGGTCGACCTGGGGACGCCGCGGACCGGCGCCGACCGCCTCGTCGACCTGCATGTCGCTCCGCTTCCCGAACGGCCCGGCGCCATCGTCGTGATGCTGCAGGAGCGCACCATCGCCGACAAGATGGACCGCCAACTGACCCATCGCAGCGCCGCGCGCTCGGTGATCGCGCTGGCCGCGATGCTCGCGCATGAGATCAAGAACCCACTGTCGGGCATCCGCGGCGCCGCGCAGCTCCTTGAGCAACAGGCCTCCTCCGAGGACCGCATGCTCACGCGGCTGATCTGCGACGAGGCCGATCGCATCGTCACGCTGGTCGACCGCATGGAGGTGTTCGGCGACGACCGGCCGGTGGCGCGCGGACCGGTCAATATCCATTCCGTGCTCGATCACGTGAAGCGGCTGGCGCAGTCCGGCTTTGCCCGCAACATCCGCTTCATCGAGGATTACGATCCGTCGCTGCCGCCGGTGCTCGCCAATCAGGATCAGCTGATTCAGGTGTTCCTGAACCTGGTCAAGAACGCCGCGGAAGCGGTCGTCGACCTCGGCGCCGACGCCGAGATCCAGCTCACCACCGCGTTCCGCCCGGGCGTGCGGCTGTCGGTGCCCGGCAAGAAGTCCCGCGTATCGCTGCCGCTGGAGTTCTGCGTCAAGGATAACGGCCCCGGCGTGCCGGAAGACCTGATGCCCAATCTGTTCGATCCGTTCGTGACCACCAAGCCGACCGGAAGCGGCCTCGGTCTTGCATTGGTCGCGAAGATCATCGGCGACCATGGCGGGATCATCGAATGCGAGTCGCAGCCGCGCAAGACGACCTTCCGGGTGCTGATGCCGATGTACAGCGCAACCAAACAACCAGACCAAAGCCCAAAGAACAGCCATGGCGATGACGTTTCGGGAACGCCGTTGCATGCCTCACAGGGATCAAATTGAGGACCATCTATGCCTGCAGGTAGCATTCTCGTTGCCGACGACGATACGGCCATCCGCACGGTCCTGAACCAGGCGCTGTCACGCGCCGGCTATGAGGTGCGGCTGACCGGCAATGCCGCCACCCTGTGGCGCTGGGTGAGTCAGGGCGAGGGCGATCTCGTCATCACCGACGTGGTGATGCCGGACGAGAACGCGTTCGACCTGCTGCCGCGGATCAAGAAGATGCGGCCCAACCTACCGGTCATCGTCATGAGCGCGCAGAACACCTTCATGACCGCGATCCGGGCCTCGGAGCGTGGCGCCTATGAATATCTGCCGAAGCCGTTCGACCTGAAGGAGCTGATCGCGATCGTCGGCCGCGCCTTGGCGGAGCCGAAGGAGCGGGCGGCGAGCCAACCCGACGACAACGAGTTCGAATCGATCCCGCTGGTCGGCCGCTCGCCGGCGATGCAGGAAATCTACCGCGTGCTGGCGCGTCTGATGCAGACCGACCTCACCGTGATGATCTCGGGCGAGAGCGGCACCGGCAAGGAGCTGGTGGCGCGCGCGCTGCACGACTACGGCAAGCGCCGCAACGGCCCGTTCGTCGCGGTCAACATGGCGGCGATCCCGCGCGACCTGATCGAATCCGAGCTGTTCGGCCATGAACGCGGCGCCTTCACCGGCGCCAACACGAGAGCCTCCGGGCGCTTCGAGCAGGCCGAGGGCGGCACCCTGTTCCTGGACGAGATCGGCGACATGCCGATGGAGGCGCAGACGCGGCTTCTGCGCGTGCTGCAGCAGGGCGAATACACCACCGTGGGCGGCCGCACCCCGATCAAGACCGATGTGCGCATCGTCGCGGCCTCCAACAAGGACCTGCGCATCCTGATCCAGCAGGGGCTGTTCCGCGAGGACCTGTTCTTCCGCCTCAACGTCGTGCCGCTGCGGCTGCCGCCGTTGCGCGAGCGCATCGAGGACCTGCCGGACCTGGTCCGGCACTTCTTCGCGCTCGCCGAGAAGGACGGGCTGCCGCCCAAGAAGCTCGACGCCGCCGCGCTCGAGCGGCTCAAGCAGCACCGTTGGCCGGGCAATGTCCGCGAACTGGAAAATCTCGCCCGCCGCCTCGCCGCGCTGTATCCGCAGGACGTCATCACGGCCTCGGTGATCGATGGCGAGCTGGCGCCGCCGGCGGTCACGACCGGGTCCAGCACGCCGACCTCGATCGACAATCTCGGCGGCGCCGTGGAGGCCTATCTGTCCTCGCACTTCCAGGGCTTCCCGAACGGCGTGCCGCCGCCGGGCCTGTATCACCGCATTCTCAAGGAGATCGAGATCCCGCTGCTCACGGCCGCCCTGGCGGCCACCCGCGGCAATCAGATCCGCGCGGCCGATCTGCTTGGCCTGAACCGCAATACGCTGCGCAAGAAGATTCGCGACCTCGATATCCAGGTCTACCGCAGTGGCGGCTAGAGCGGTATTATAGCCCTCCGGGCAGGCCGCGATACCGCCGGACTTGAGAATTTGTGTAGACAAATCCGCGGCGTGGCTGTGCGCCGCGGAATTGTCGCAATTTGGCAACAGCGTGGTAGGAATGCATCAGTCCGATTCCTTCGGACGTGCCACCATCACCAATTGCCGGAATGACCAGCGCAGACACCTCGGCCACCCCTTTCGATGCCTCGCCCCCTGAGGGGCGGCGCTGGACCTGGCGCACCTGGCTGGCGCCGGTGGCGGTGGCTGTCGCGCTGTCCTCAGGCTTCCTCACCTTCATCGTGCTGGTGGGCTTGAGCCCGATCGAGCCGACGACCGAGGTGGTCAAAACCTTCTATCTGATCGATGCCGGCACGATCCTGATCCTGGTCGGCATCATCATCCGTGAGGTCTGGCAGGTCGTGCAGGCCCGCCGGCGGGGCCGGGCGGCAGCGCGGCTGCACGTCCAGATCGTCAGCCTGTTCTCCGTCATCGCCGTGCTGCCGGCGGTGCTGGTCGCCGTCGTCGCCAACGTCACCATCGACCGCGGCCTGGATCGGCTGTTTTCCGGGCCGGCCAAGGTCGCGATCCAGAATTCGCTGACCATCGCCCGCGCCTATATGCAGGAGCATGC
This sequence comes from Bradyrhizobium denitrificans, assembly GCF_013179005.1. Classification (NCBI taxonomy): domain Bacteria; kingdom Pseudomonadati; phylum Pseudomonadota; class Alphaproteobacteria; order Hyphomicrobiales; family Nitrobacteraceae; genus Bradyrhizobium; species Bradyrhizobium denitrificans. The sequence goes on from NZ_JABFDP010000009.1 coordinate 186,535, forward strand.
GCAGTTCATCCGCGGCGACATTCTCGGCATGGCCAATGACATCGCCCGGGCCCGGCCGCTGTTCGACCAGGACCGCGCCAGCTTCCGCGAGCTGCTGACCGCCAGCGCCGCCTCGCGCAACCTGCCGGGCGCGATGATCATCGACAAGAACACCAACCCGATCGTGTGGGCGGAGACCGGCGGTGTGCAGCTGGCTTATTCGCCGCCGGCGCCCGAATTCCTGAACAATGTCGGCGAGCAGGAGCCGGAGATCGCGGTTCTGCCGGAGTCCAACTACGTCGCAGCGGTGATCAGGCTGCGCGCCTTCAACGATACCTTCCTCTATGTCGCGCGCCCGCTCGATCCGCAGGTCGTCGACCAGCTCAAACAGACCGAGCTGTCGGTCGCCGAATATGCCCAGGTCGAGGCGCGGCGGTTCGGCATCCAGGTCGCCTTCGCATTGATGTTCGCGGTGATCGCGCTGACCATTCTGATGGCCTCGGTGCTGATCGGCCTGAACTTCGCCAATTGGCTGGTCGCCCCGATTCGCCAGCTGATGAATGCCGCGCATGTGATCTCGACCGGCGATCTCAACGTCCAGGTTCCCGTGCACCGCTCGGAAGGCGATCTCGCCCAGCTCGGCCAGACCTTCAACAAGATGACGCAGGAGCTGCGCACGCAGCGCGACGAACTGGTCAGCGCCAGCGAGCTGATCGACAGCCGGCGCCGCTTCATCGAGGCGGTGCTGTCGTCGGCCTCGGCCGGCATCATCGGCGTCGATGCCTCGGGCAGTGTCGGCATCCTCAACCGCTCGGCCGAGAAGCTGATCGGACATGCGGAGCAGGAGGTGCTCGATCATCCGCTGTCGGAGGTGCTGCCCGAGCTCGACGACATGATGAAGACCGCGCGCGAGGGCAAGCAGCGCCTGGTGCAGGGGCAGATCACCATCCAGCGGGACGGCCATGAGCGGAACCTGTCGGTGCGTGTCACCGCCGAGCAGACCAATCAGGCCCGCGACAGCTATATCATCACGCTCGACGACATCACCGAACTCGTCTCGGCGCAGCGCACGTCCGCCTGGGGCGACGTCGCGCGGCGCATCGCCCATGAGATCAAGAATCCGCTCACGCCAATTCAGCTTTCCGCAGAACGGATTCGCCGCAAATTCGGCAAGGTCATCACCGAGGACAAGGCCGTATTCGAGCAGTGCACCGAGACGATCGTGCGGCAGGTCGACGACATCAGGCGAATGGTCGATGAGTTCTCGCGTTTCGCCCGGATGCCGAAGCCGGTGATGGAGGGCGAGGACGTCGCCGACACGGTGCGCCAGGCCGTCTTCCTGATGAAGGTCGCGCATCCCGAGATCGATATCGAGACCGAGATCAAGCAGGACCCGCTGCGCGCGCAATTCGATCGGCGCCTGATCTCGCAGGCTCTGACCAACATCATCAAGAACGCGACCGAGGCGATCGAGGTGGTGCCGGAAGAGGAGCTGGGCAAGGGCCGCATCGACGTCGTCGCGTCGCGCGAGGGCGACGATGTGACGATCGACGTGATCGACAACGGCATCGGCCTGCCGAAAGTGGCACGGCAGCGTTTGCTCGAGCCCTATGTCACGACACGGGCAAAGGGCACCGGCCTCGGCCTCGCGATCGTCGGTCGTGTGTTGGAGGATCACGGCGGCCGGCTGGAGCTGAAGGACGCCGCCGATTTCCGTCCTGGCCAGCGCGGCGCGTGGATGCGGCTGCGCTTTGCCGTGTCGGGACAGGCCGCCAAGGCGGGTGCCAAGGAGCAGCCCGCTGCAATCGCCGCAACCGACGGCGCACCAACAAATGAGTCCGCGGGGGAAACCGCGGGCCCGGTTGAAACGACCAATAGCGAACCAAAAATCCAGGCCGCAACACGCGGCTGACGAGACAGGCGTGACCATGGCGAGTGATATTCTGATTGTCGACGATGAAGCCGATATCCGGGAGCTGGTAGCCGGCATCCTGGATGACGAGGGCTTCACGACGCGAACCGCTCGCGACAGCGATTCGGCACTGGCCGAGATCGCCGGCCGCCGACCCAACCTCGTGTTTCTCGACATCTGGCTGCAGGGCTCCAAGCTCGACGGCCTGCAGCTGCTGGAGCAGATCAAGAAGGATCATCCGGACCTGCCGGTCGTGATGATCTCGGGTCACGGCAACATCGAGACCGCAGTCGCCGCGATCAAGCGCGGCGCCTATGACTTCATCGAGAAGCCGTTCAAGTCCGACCGCCTGATCCTGGTCGCGACACGCGCGCTGGAGACGTCGCGGCTCAAGCGCGAGGTGCGCGAGCTGAAGCAGCTGGCACCGACCGCGAGCACGATGACCGGCCGCTCGCCGTCGATGAACCAATTGCGCCAGACCATCGAGCGCGCCGCGAAGGCCAACAGCCGCATTCTGATCGTCGGTCCGCCCGGCTCCGGCAAGGAGCTCGCCGCGCGCACGTTGCATGCCCAATCGCCGCGCGCCGAGGGACCCTTTGTCGTCATCAACGCTGCGGCAATCACGCCGGAGCGGATGGAGGAGGAGCTGTTCGGCGTCGAGCAGTCGAACGGCGAGCAGTCGCGCAAGACCGGCGCGCTCGAAGAAGCCCATGGCGGCACGCTGTTCGTCGACGAAATCGCCGACATGCCGCGGGAGACGCAGAACAAGATCTTGCGCGTGCTGGTCGACCAGACCTTCCAGCGTGCGGGCGGCACCACCAAAGTGCACGTCGACGTGCGCATCATCTCGTCGACCGCGCGCAATCTCGAGGAGGAGATCGCCGCCGGCCGCTTCCGCGAGGACCTCTATCACCGCCTGTCCGTGGTCCCGATCCGCGTCCCGCCACTGTCCGAGCGGCGCGAGGACATTCCCGAGCTGATCGACTATTTCATGGACCAGATTTCGGTCACGACCGGACTGCCGAAGCGGCAGATCGGCCAGGATGCGATGGCGGTGCTGCAGTCGCATGTCTGGCCTGGCAATGTCCGCCAGCTCCGCAACAATGTCGAGCGCGTGATGATTCTCGCGGCCGGCGGGCCCGAGGTGATCATCACCGCCGACATGCTGCCGCCGGATGTGGGGTCGATGGTGCCGGCCATGCCCACCAGCAACAATGGCGAGCACATTATGGGCCTTCCACTGCGTGAGGCGCGCGAAGTGTTCGAGCGCGACTATCTGATCGCGCAGATCAGCCGGTTCTCCGGCAACATCTCGCGCACTGCCGAGTTCGTGGGCATGGAGCGATCAGCGCTGCATCGCAAGCTCAAGGCCCTTGGGGTGGGCTGACGGTTCCAGGTCGGCCAAACTTGCCGGGCGGGACGAATTTACGTTGGAAAAATCGTCCGGCCCCGAAGTTTTACGGACGAATCCGGGTCTTTTGGAACCGGTTTCCCTGCATTCGGCTTGCCTAATATGCTCGCCTGTCTTCTAATCCAACGTCCCATGATCCCTCGAGGGGGATCTCAATGGATCATGGGCCACCGCGGCGGTTCCGAGACCTGCAATCGGAGCGTCATGGGATCAATAAGAAAAAGCACAAGACTGCGAGATAACAACGATGGCGGCAGACCGCGCACAGAACCTTCAAGACACCTTTCTCAACCATGTTCGCAAAACCAAGACGCCGCTCACGATCTTCCTGGTCAATGGCGTGAAACTGCAGGGGATTGTCACATGGTTCGACAATTTCTGCCTGCTGCTCCGGCGCGACGGTCACTCGCAGCTCGTGTACAAGCATGCGATCTCCACCATCATGCCCGGCGCGCCGATCCAGCTGTTCGAGGGCGGCGAGGACGCTTCTGCGTGAGAGTGACCTGATTGGAACCCCGCGATCGCGAAGGGACCATCGGCCTCGCGAGGCCAGATGACAACAAGAGGAGCGGGCTGGTCGTCGTGGTCGGCCCTTACTTGCGAGCGCGCCGCGGCGACGATGGCGCGCAAGCGAGCCACGCCGACATGCGTGATTTCGAAGCCCGAATCGACGAGGCCGCCGGCCTGGCGCGAGCAATCGATCTCACCGTCACGGAGGCGATCCTCGCGCCGATCGCACAGATCCGCCCCGCGACCTATCTCGGCAAAGGCAAGGTTGACGAGATCGCGGGCGTGATCGCCGGGCAGGGGGCCGAGCTCGTCGTGATGGATTGCGCGCTGTCGCCGATCCAGCAGCGCAACCTGGAGAAGGCCTGGAACACCAAGGTGCTCGATCGCACCGGGCTGATCCTTGAGATCTTCGGCCGCCGCGCCAAGACCAAAGAAGGCGCGCTGCAGGTCGAGCTCGCGCATCTCAACTATCAACGCAGCCGCCTGGTACGGTCCTGGACCCATCTCGAACGCCAGCGGGGCGGTTTCGGCTTCATGGGCGGTCCGGGCGAGACCCAGATCGAGGCCGACCGCCGGCTGATCGGCGACCGCATCACCCGGCTCGAGAACGAGCTGAAGAAGGTCCAAGCGACGCGGCGGCTGCACCGCGCCGGACGGCAGCGCGTGCCGTATCGCGTGGTGGCGCTGGTCGGCTACACCAATGCGGGCAAGTCGACGCTGTTCAACCGCCTCACCCGCGCCGACGTGCAGGCCGCCGACATGCTGTTCGCAACGCTCGATCCGACCTTGCGGGCGATCACGCTGCCCCATGGCGGCAAGGCGATGCTGTCGGACACCGTGGGCTTCATCTCGAATCTGCCGACGCAGCTCGTCGCGGCATTCCGCGCCACGCTCGAGGAGGTGCTGGAGGCCGACGTGATCCTGCACGTGCGCGACATGTCGCATGAGGACGCCGAGGCGCAGCAGCATGATGTCGAGCTGGTGCTCGGTCAGCTCGGCATCGATCCCGAAGCGACCGACACCATCATCGAAGTCTGGAACAAGATCGACCGGCTTGACGAGGCGGCACGCGAGAACCTCGCCAACATCGCGAGCCGCCGGCCGCCGGAGCGGCCATGCCTGCTGGTGTCTGCCCATACCGGGGAGGGCGTCGACGCGCTGCTGCAGGCCATCGAGGACCGGCTTGCCGCGGCCCGGACCACGCTCGATTTGACCATCGACGCCGCCGACGGCGCCGGCATCTCCTGGCTCCATCGCAACGCCGAGGTGCTGAGCAAGGAGCTGCACGAGGGGCATTACGACATGACGGTGCGTGTGGATGCGACCAAGCGCGATATCGTCGTCGAGCGCTATCACGGCGTGCCCAGGGTCGCGTGAGCTGCCCTTTTTTCTGCTCTCCCTGCAGATGCAGCTACAACGGCGTGATGTTGACGTGCAGCACCGCGGCGCGGCCATCGTCCAAGGCTGCAAGGCAGCTCCGGATGGCAGCATCGAGCTCATCAGGATCGTCGACCCGCTCGCCATGGGCGCCGAAGGCGCGGGCGATGTCGACAAGCCGCCGCTGCTCGTCCTGGCGGCCGGTGGCGAGCCGGGACAGGAACGAATCCGTCTGCTGCGCGACGCCGTCCGGATAGACGCGTTGCACCGACGCCTTCACCGCCTGCCAACCCTTGTTGTCGAGGATCACGGAGAAGATCGGCAACCGGTACTGCTGCGACACGGCATAAACCGAATCCGGGGCAGCGAAATGGAAGGCGCCGTCGCCGACGATCTGCACCACGCGGTGCGAGGGATTGGCGAGCTTCAATCCGAGCGCCATGCCGCCGCTGAAGCCGAGCCCGCCGCCGGCGAGGCCCACATAGGTCATGGGCTTGGTGCGGCGCAGCTGCTGTTGCAGCACCGGCGCGTTGCGGACAGCCTCGTTGACCACGATGTCGTCCTCCGACAGCAATGCCTGCAGCCGCGCGAACAGATAGGCCGGGTTGATTGCGCCGGGGGATCCCTTGTTTGCAGCGGCGGCCATCCGCTTGGCCTGTGCGGCCTCGCGCGCAGGCCTCCAGCTGGCGATCCGATCACGCACCTTCCGCATGTAGGAATCGTTGCCTCGGGCGATGACGATCTCCAGCACTTGGCGCAGGATGACCGCGGAATCGCCCTGAATGCGAAGGTCGGTCGCAAATCCCCACATCGGGATGTCGGCCTTGAGGGCGTCGATGTCGATCTGGATCCAGCGCAACCGATCGGCTGACTTCAGCAGCTGTGGAATGAACGGCACGTCGATGTCGATAAGCAGCCCGAGGTCGGCGTCTGCGACGAGCATCGCCGGGTCGGAGCCGGCGAAGCAGGGCGAGTCCTGGCAGATGTTCATCGTAACGGGATTGAACTCGACGACCCGAATGCCGCAGACGAGCGCCAGTCGATCCAGTACCGAAACGGCTTCGGCGCTGCGGCCCAAATAGGCGGTCAAGGCGATCGGGTTCTCCGCAGTCATGAGCGCGTCAGCGATCGCCTGAGCGCGCTCCGGCTCCACGCCGCCGGCCCTGACGCTGCCATAGCGCGCGGGCGGATAGGCCGGCATCGCGTCGTCGTCCCAGGCTTCGGCCAGCACTTCGCGCGGCAGCATCATGGAGACCGGCCCGGGCGGGTCGCTGTGCATGAACGCGGCGGCGCGGGTCAGCGCCTCCTTGACGACCACGCCCGAGGGCAGCGTGTACTCCCACTTCACGTAGGGACGCACGATGCTGCCCTGGTCGAAGCTGTCCTGCACGAAGTGAACATAGGTGTCGCGTCCGCCCGGCAATTCGCCATGGATCGCGAACGGGGCTCGTCCCGCAATCAGCAGCACCGGCAGCCGATAGCGGAACGCATTCTGAATGGCCATGCAGGCATTCGCGGTGCCGGCATCGACGTGAACGAAGACGGCCTGGCCGCGGCCGGTCGTCATCGCGTAGCCCATCGCCATGTGCACCGCGACCACTTCATGAGGACACAGGATCACCTCCGGGTGCCGTCGACCTTCGCTGTCCCAGCGCGCGATCTCCTCGATCAGCGAGACATGATCGGTGCCGAGATTGGCGAAGATGTACTCCACGCCGAGATCGATGAGGGCTTCGAGGAAGTAATGCGCGGTGCGATGGTGCGTGGTGGCGCGGGACTGCGGATCAGGCAAGGGCAGCTTCGTCACGGTGCGTGGTCCCCAGTTCGTTGGCATTGCCGCGCAGGCGATCGAACAGGCGTCCGGGTGCATGCGGTGCGGTCATGCCGCGCCAGGCGATGTGCGAATCCGGCCGTATCAGGAGCAGGCTTTCCGCAAAGCCATAGCCAGTTCTGGCGCGATCGACGTCGACCAGCGCCAGCGGGACGCCGTGGCGGGCAGCCGCATCGACCAGGCCTGCGACATCGACGGCCGGGTCGAACCGGACCAGCGTGTAGGCCGGCCCCAGCGCGTCCAGCAGCGAGCGCCCATCGGGCAGCCAGACATGGGGTGCGCGGGCGCCCGGTGCCGTCGACGCGGTGAAATGACCCATGCCGTAGGGCGGCGGCGTTTCGCCGTCGTAGCAGATCGCCGGTGACCGGTCGTAGTAGTAGCCGAAGTTCAAGCCGGCGCAGCAATATTGCTGCACGTTGAGATCATAGGCGGCCTGGCCGACCTTGCTGCGCGCCGCATCGCCGACCGGACCATCGATCTCGACTTCGGCCGGCACGGAGCGTCTCTGGCTCATGACGGCGAGCGCGTGGTTCATCGCGAAATGCGAGACCTGTTCGGTGATTGGCTGCCGCTCCGCTTCATAGGCGTCGAGCAGGGCAGGGCTGGCCCAGCCGCTGATGACGCCGGCGAGCATCCAGCACAGATCGACCGCATCGGCGATGCCGGCATTCATGCCGTAGCCGGCATAGGGAATCCACAGATGTGCAGCATCGCCGCAGATGAAGGCGCGGCGATCCCGGAAGCGGTCGGCGACCAGGCGGCGGCCGATCCAGTCCTCCTTGCTGATGATGTCATATTGGAAGCGGTCGTCGACGCCAAGGATGGTGCGCAGCGCCCAATCGCGATCGACGCTGTCGAACTCGACCTCTTCCGCCGCGAGATGGTTGTGGATCAGCCAGTTGTCGCGGCCATCGATCGCGACCGTGGTGCCGCAGCGACGCGGATTGAGCGACATCGTCATCCAGGCCGGCTTCTGGGTGATCAGCTCCTTGAGCGCCGGGGCGTGAATGTAGGTCGACTGCACCCGCTGCACCACGTCGGTGCCGCTGAGGCGTGAGCCGATCAGCTTGCGCACGGTGGAGCGGCCGCCATCGCAGCCGATCAGATAATCGGCGGCGATGACGATCTCCTGATCGGCGTCCAGATCGCGCGCCCGCGCGATCACGCCGTCGTCGCGCTGGTCGAAATGATCGAGCTGGACCCGGTTGAGAATTCGGATCTCGCGTTGCGCCTGCGCACAGGCGAACAGGATGGGCTCGAGATAGATCTGGTTGATGCGGTGGGGCGGCTCCGGCGTCGGCCAATCGGTGTCCGGTCCTCCCGTCGCCGTGTAGCGGTCCTGGCGGGATGGGATCGGAATGCGCGTCAGTTCGCGGCCGACGACCGCGGTGCGATAGGCACAGTCGTTCGGAAAGTCGGCCGGCAGGCCGCCCTCCCGGACCTCCCGGACGATGCCGAGACGGCGGAACACTTCCATCGAACGCGCGGAAACGTGGTTGCATTTGACGTTGGGCGGCTCGCCGGCGCGCCTGATCTCGGCGACCACGACGTCGATGCCGCGTGAGGCAAGGTCCATGGCGGCGGTCAGTCCGACCGGACCGGCGCCCACGATGAGGACCTGGGTTTGAATCGTCTTCATGTCAGTCTCTCTTGCTTTGGATCTAGGCCCGCTCAGGTGTGGAGAGCACACCCGGTTGCGCGTCGTCGGAGGATGGAAGACGGCCGCGCATGCCGAGAAGGGCGAGGCCGAGGATCACCAGCGCCGAACATAGCTGCGGCACCGCGCTGGCCTGGAACAGCGCGGCAACATCCCAATGCGCGGCGAGCATCAAGCCGCCCAGGGTGACGCCGAGGATGGAGCCAAAGCGGCCGATGCCCAGCGCCCAGCCGATGCCGGTGCCGCGGATGTAGGTGGGGTAGATGCGCGCGGCATAGGCGTTGCAGCCGATCTGTCCGCCGATCACCGCCACGCCGGCGATGAAGACGGCCGGCACGAGGATCGGCAATGATGCGCCCGCGATGCCAATGGTGACGATCGAGAGGAAGCCCGCGACGTAGGTCGCGAACAGCACGCGATCGAAGCCGAACCGTTCGATCAGCAGGCCGAGTCCGATCGTGCCCAGCATCCCACCGAGCTGGAACGCGATGCCGACGGCGATCGCCGCCTGGACGTCGAGCCCGACACCATGCGTCAACGTCGGCAGCCAGCTGTTGAGGAAATAGATGTCCATCATGTTCATGAAGAACATGATCCAGAGCAGCAGGGTCGGCAGCAGCCGCCGCTTGGTGAACAGCTGCGGCAGGAGAAAACCCTTGCCGCTCTCTTCGACGATCGTGAAACGCGCATCGGCGGGGAGCATTGCCGACGGATCGATGCGCATCAGCAAGGTGCGCACGCGATCGCTCTTGCTGGTGTCGAGCGCGAGCAGCGACAACGATTCCGGAAGCCAGATGATCAGGATCGGACAGAGAATGAGTGGCAGAGCGCCGCCGATCAGGAAGATGACCTGCCAGCCATAGGCGGTGATGAGCCGGGCCGCCACCGCGCCGCCGATCGCCGACCCCAGCGACACCGTCATGAACATCAGCATGATCAACAGGGTCCGGCGACGCTGCGGCGAATACTCGCCGGTCAGGGCGATCGTATTGGGCAGGACGCCGCCGAGCCCGATGCCGGTGACGAACCTGATCATGACGAGGTCGGACACGCTGGTCGCCTGGGTCGTCGCCAGCGAGCCGAGCGCGAAGACGAGAACGCCGGCGATCACCAGCCATTTGCGCCCGAGATAGTCGGCGAGGGCGCCGAACACCAAGGAGCCGATCATCACGCCGAACAGGGATGCGCCAAACACCGGACCGAGCGCGCCCGGCGCGAGATGCAGGTCCTTGCTGAGCGCGGGCGCGACGAAGCCGAGCGCCTGGGCATCGAAGCCGTCGAGCCCGACCACGAGCGCGCACAGGCAGACGACACGAATCTGAAATGCCGACAGCGGTCGTTCGTCGACGTAGCGCGTGAGATTGATCCCTTGCGTCAAGTGTTCCTCCCCCGTTGCGTTGTTGTTGCAACCGTCCCGCCCGTCGCGGCACAGGCGGTTTTGCAAATATGTTGCATGATCAAACTCTTTCGATTAGCCACAAAATTCTCATTCATTCATGAGGAAAGCTAATGCCCCCGAGCCTGCGGCAATTGGAGGCGCTGGTCCTGGTGTATCGGCTCGGCAGCATCACCAAGGCCGCCGCCGAAATGCGCGTCACGCAATCGGCCATCAGCCTGCTGATCCGGCAGATCGAGGAGAATTTTCAGCTCAAGCTGTTCGACCGGACGACGCGCGCCCTGCATCCGACGGCAGCGTGCCGGGAAGCGATCATGGCTGCCGAGCGCATCCTGGCGGGGGCGCAGGGATTGTCGCGCAGGATGCGCGATCTTGCCGAGATCAAGGCCGGGCGGATTTCCATCGCCGTATCAGCCGGCGTCGCTTCGGCGCTGCTGCCCCGGGTGTTTTCGACGTTTCGCTCGCGCCATCCGGAGGTCAGCATCGATCTGCTCGACGTCGCGCCCGACGAACTGCTCGCTGTCGTGATGGATGGGCGTGCCGAATTCGGCCTCGGCAGCGTCGAGGACGAGGGGGTGCCGGAGGCGCGTGTCGAAACGCTGATGCGAAGTCCGCTGTCGGCCATCGGGATCAAGGATGGCGAGTTCGAACAGCAACGTCGTCTGACATGGGACGGCATCATGAGCGCGGACGTGATCATGATGCGCCATGGCACGCGAATCCGCCGTCAGATCGACGAGGCGCTGGCACAGACCGGGCGAGCGCTGAAGCCTGCGTGGGAAGTGTCGCTGATCACGACCGCGCTGGCGCTCACTGCCGAAGGGGCTGGCATCAGCATCCTGCCCGGGCACATGCTGCCGAAGGCACAATTCCCGACGCTGGCCGCCGTCCCCCTGTCGCAGCCGACGATCTATCGACACGTCTCCTTGCTGAGCCGCGCCGACTTTGGATTGTCGCCGGCCGCACAGCGCTTTGTGGAGATCGCAAAAGACCTCCTCTCGAACAAGGCTGGCTGATGCCGCCGCGGAGCGGCGGCGCTAGGTCTCCAGGCGCTTCGCCTCGTTCCACAGCTCGTCCATCTCGTCGAGCGAGGCTTCCTCCAGCGTGCGGCCGTTCGCGGCCAGTGTCTGCTCGATAAAGGCGAAGCGGCGTTCGAACTTGGCGTTGGTGCCCCGCAAGGCGGTCTCGGGATCGACGTCGGCATGACGGGCGAGATTGACCAGGGCGAACAGGAGATCACCGGTCTCTGCGCTCAGCTCCGTCGCATCTCTCTTGTCGAGCGCGGCCTCGATCTCGTCGGCCTCCTCGCGGATCTTCTGCAGCACGGCGCGCGGATCCTTCCAGTCGAATCCGACGGTCGCCGCCTTGCGCTGCAGCTCCATCGCCCGCACCAACGCCGGCTGTCCGGCCTTGATGCCCGACAGCAGCGAGGCCTTGCCGGTCTGCTCCTCGGGCGGCCGACGCGCGGCGCGCTCGGCCTTCTCCTCGGCCTTGATGCGGTCCCAGGTGCCTTTGGTCGGTTGGGTGACGTTGCCATCCTTGTCCGGGAAGACATGCGGATGGCGGCGGATCATCTTCTTGGTGATGCCCTCGACGACGTCGCCGAACGCGAACGCGCCTTGCTCCTCGGCGATGCGGGCGTGATAGACCACCTGCAGCAGCAGGTCGCCGAGTTCCTCGCGGAGGTCGTCGAGATCGTTGCGCGTGATCGCGTCCGCCACCTCATAGGCTTCCTCGATCGTGTAGGGTGCGATCGTCTGGAAGGTCTGCTCGACGTCCCATGGACAGCCGGTCACGGGGGTGCGCAGCGCCGCCATGATCTCGATCAGGCGTGAGATGTCGCGGGAAGGGGGCATGGCAGGTCCTGAAGCAGCTGTCGTTCCGCTCCTGTATGCCTCAACCCTTCCGCAGCTCCCAGCGAAAAGGCGATGCAACGCCGCAGGACAGCGGGTTGGCCGCACCAGGCGATGGTGCTAAGCGATGCAGATGAGCGACACGCATGACATGACGGCCCTGGTGCTGTTCTCGGGCGGGCAGGATTCCACGACCTGCCTGGCCTGGGCGCTCGACCGCTTCGCACGCATCGAGACGATCGGCTTCGATTACGGTCAGCGCCATGCGATCGAGCTCGATTGCCGGGCCCGTCTGCTGGACGGACTTGCGCAGCTGCGGCCGGAATGGGCCGGTAAGCTCGGCGATGGTCACACGCTGGAGATTCCAACGCTGTCAGCGATCTCCGAGACCGCGCTGACGCGCGATGTCGCGATCGAGATGGGCGCCGATGGCCTGCCCAATACGTTCGTCCCAGGCCGCAACCTGGTGTTCCTGACCTTCGCCGCCGCCTTGGCCTATCGGCGCGGCATCAGCCACATTGTCGGCGGCATGTGCGAGACGGATTATTCCGGCTATCCCGACTGCCGCGACGAGACCATCAAGGCGCTGCAGGGTGCGCTCAGCCTCGGCATGGCGCGCCCCTTCGAGCTGCACACGCCGTTGATGTGGCTCTCCAAGGCGGCGACATGGCAGCTGGCCTATGATCTCGGCGGAAGAGATCTGGTCGACCTGATCCGGGATCAGTCACACACCTGCTATCTCGGTGAGCGAGGTGCGCGCCACGATTGGGGCTATGGCTGCGGTGCGTGCCCCGCTTGCGATCTGCGCGCCAGAGGATGGCACGAATACATCGCAGGGAGCGCACAGTCCTGACCCGACGCGGGCCAGGAGGCCCAGCGTAGGCGTGATTGGCGGTTGAACTCAGGCTGCCTCGTGGTCCGACGGCTCGCGCTGGCTGACGATGACGAGATCGTTGTCTGCAACGTCGTGACCATCGTCGACATCGTTCGCAGCAGCGGACGCGGCCTTCGCGGCGAGACGTGCCGTGATGTCGTCATTGCCGTCGCGGCCGGCCTTTTCCCAGGCCGGCGCGTTGAGCACGATGATGTCATCGTCATGGACGGCCTCGGCGTCATGATCGACGGGAACGATCGAGGGCGACTCGACGGCCGCTTCGACGACGCGCAGCGCCGGTGCGCCAGCTTCTTCCGGCTCGGCGACGTCTTCATCCGCGACCTCAGCCTCGACGGCCGCGTCCGCGTCGCTCACCGATGCGGTCTCGATGTCCGGCTCGGCGGAAGCGAGCTCTTCTGCCGGAGCCTCCAGTTCGGCGTCATCGGCTTGTGCGCTGGGCGCGACTGCCGCGGTCTCCGGCGCTTGTGACTCCGATTCCGCCGCGCTGCTCGGTTCGGCTGCCGCGTCATCATTGGTGGCCAGTCCGAGATGCTGCGAGATCTCCTTGATCACCTTGTCGATGGCCATCAGCACGCGGTATTCCGGAATCGAGGTCATGTGCTGCTCGAAACGGTTGCGCGCATATTGCAGCGAGTCGATCACGTCGGCGGCAATGCTGGAGCCTGAGGCCTCGGTGCCGTGCAGCGCGCCGGCGGCCTTCTCGGTCGAGCTCTCGATCAGCAGGAAGGCCTCATATTGCGGGATCGATTTGAGCTTCTCGTGATAGTCCCGACGCACGCCGGCGAGCGTGTCGACGATAGAAGCGAAAGACTCAGGCGCAGGCATTACGACGTCCCCTCAACTTCCTCAGAAAGCATGCGGGACGCTATGGGCGCACTGATGAACGTTCAATTTCGAACAAATACGGCTCTTCGCATCATGAATACCTGCCCGTTAAGACGGGATCATCGAATGCCTCGCAAACCGGTCACGCGAATTTAACGATGTCACTGGCCGCAGGCGCTCAACCGCCGAAGTCCTCAGGCCGCAGCTCGATCGGCTTGCCATGCGGGGTGCGATCGGCGGCGTGATCCCAGGCGTCGCGGTAGCGCGCGAGATGGGCCGGCGTGGTCACGCCCTTTTCCGCCACCAGCCGCTCTAATGTCGCCAGCCAATGCCGGTAATAGGTGTCGCCGCAATCCGCGTCGCCTGCCTCCTGGGCGCGGGAAATCTCCTCGGCGAGCGCAGCCGCCCATTCGGGCCAGGTGAACAGGCCGCGCGCGTGCAGCGTCACCGCCATCGCGAAGGCGTGCGCTTCCCAAGGCTCGCGAAACACCGGCCCGTCCTGGTCGACCGGAATGCCGGGCAAAGCGCGGGTTGCTGCCAAGGCGGCGTGCCGATCGGGAGCGGTCATGCGCGCTCCAGATACGGCTCGAACGCATCGACGGTCACTTCCAGGAGCGGATCGGGGGCATCGGCCCACAGCTCCGTGCCGCTGAAGGACACGGTGTAGAGCCATTGCGGGTCTTCTCCCTGGCCATGCGCATTGCTGTCGGGAAACACGTGCATGCCCCTGATCGCGTCAATGCGGCCGACATGACCGCGCACATAGCGCGGCAGTCGCGTATGCGTCGGCGGGTGCATGGTCTTGGCGCGCACGCGATCGCCGACCGCAAACAGCGCCGGCCTGGTCTGGGCTCGCTCGGTCGGACCGCCACGGCGCAGCATCGGGGCGACGCCGTCGGCGGTGAGGATCTTGGCGACAGGTCGGGCCGGATGCAGCGCATTGCCGGCGGCGAGTTCATCCGCTTCGACCAGATGACGCTCCTGCATCAGGCGCTCCAGACCGGCGAGCCAGACCTGGTAATAGCTCATGCCGAGATAGTCGGCCGGCGGACGATTCTCGCGCGCGAAGCGCGACATGTCGATGTTCCAGCCGCCCGGCATCGCCATGGCCAAGGTGATGGCCAAGGCACGACGTTCCCACGCCGCGTGAAACACCGGCTCGTTCGGCTCGGGACGGACCGGGCCGAATCCGGCGGCACCGCCCATGTCGTGCGCTCCGTCCATCAGCGCGTCACCTCGTCGGGCCGCTTGGCCAGGCCAGTGCCGATCATGCTGTCGCGGGTGACCAACTCGGCGAGTTGATCCTCGCTCCAGCCTTCCGTGCCGTCGGGGCGCATCGGCACCACGAAATAGCGGATCTCGGCTGTCGAATCCCAGACCCGGATTTTTGTCGTCGCCGGCAGCGCAAAGCCGAAATCCTGCAGCACGCCGCGCGGATCCTTGACGGCCTTGGCGCGGTAGGGCGCGGATTTGTACCACACCGGCGGGAGGCCGAGGACGGGCCAGGGGTAACAGGAGCACAGCGTGCACACGACCATGTTGTGCAGCTCCGGCGTGTTCTCGACGGCGACAATGTGCTCGCCCTGGCGACCGGCATAGCCGAGCTCGCCGATCGCGGGCGTGGCGTCGGACAACAGCCGCGCGCGGAACGCCGGATCGGTCCAGGCGCGCGCGACGACACGGGCGCCGTTGCGCGGGCCGACCTTGCTTTCATAGGTTTCGATCAGCACGTCGAGCGCGGCCGGATCGATATACCCTTTTTCGGTCAGGATGCTCTCGAGGGCGCGGACGCGCAGGTCGGTCTCGGACAATTCCGAGTGATCGTGGTGATGATGATCGTGGTGGTGGTCGGTCATCCGATCAAAATAAGGGTGACCCTGGGGGGTTGTCGAGCAAGGCGTGTGGTCCGGCCGCGGACGGCGCGGCGTGGGCCTGGGCGGAGCTTCAATTCGGCCCGGTTCCCCCTGTTCAAATCGGCGCCCGGATATGGTTCCCTGCGACGCTCGCCTGCCAATGCGAGGCGAAAGCACCACATGATTGAGGTCCATCAATGCCGAACGACGTCTCCCGCCGTGATCTTGCGAAGCTGGCCGGACTGGCTGCCATGGGGGCGGCGGCCGGACCCGCGCACGCGGAGGAGGCTGCGGTGACGGATGATGCCGGGCGTCGTTTTCCCTCTGATTTCGTTTGGGGGACGGCCACCTCGTCCTACCAGATCGAAGGTGGCGCCACCGCCGATGGCCGCGGACCATCGATCTGGGATGTCTTCACCCACACCCCCGGCAAGATCGAGGACGGCAGCACCGGCGACGTCGCTTGCGATCATTACGATCGCTACAAGCACGATGTGCGGCTGATCAAGGAGCTTGGCTGCCGCGCCTATCGCTTCTCGATTGCGTGGCCGCGGCTGTTTCCCGACGGCGGGTTGACCCCCAATCCGAAGGGGCTCGACTTTTACAGCCGCCTCGTCGACGAGCTCCTGGCGAACGGCATCGAGCCCTATGCGACATTGTATCATTGGGATCTGCCGCAGGCGCTGCAGGACCGCGTCGGCGGCTGGCGCTCGGCGGAGACCGCAGCGGCGTTCGCGCATTATGCCGGATATGTGGCCCAGACTCTGAGCGACCGGGTCAAGACCATCTTCACGATCAACGAATGCGGCCGGTTCATTCCGTTCGGCTATGGTCTCGGCATCGATGCGCCCGGGCTGAAACTGCCGCAGCAGGAGGTCAACCAGGCGCGCCATCACGTGGCGCTGGCGCATGGCCTCGCGGTGCAGGCGATCCGTGCCAAGGGGAGGGCAGGTACGCGCGTCGGCATGGCCGAGAACATCACCGCCTGCCTGCCCGCGATCGATACGCCGGAGAACATCCGTGCCGCCGAGATCGCCACGCGCGAGATGAATGCGGGCTTCCTCAACGTGATCCTCGAGGGCCGCTACACCGACGCGTTCCTGGCCTGGTCGGGCAAGGATGCGCCGACATTCACCGCGGACGAACTCAAGACGATCTCCACGCCGGTCGATTTCGTCGGCCTCAACATCTACGCGCCGCAGGCCTATGTCGTGGCGTCTGAGCGCGCGCCGGGGTTCGACGTGTTGCCGATGCCGTCCTCGTTCCCGCATATGAGCTCGCCCTGGCTGCTGGTCGGACCCGAGACCGCCTATTGGGTGCCGAAGCTCGCGGCCAAGATCTGGAACCTCAAGACCATCTACATTACCGAGAACGGCACCTCGTCGGATGACAAGGTGACGGCGGACGGCAAGGTTCATGACCTCGATCGCGTGATGTATCTGCGCAACTATCTCGCGCAGCTGCAGCGCGCAACCTCGGAAGGCGTGCCGGTGAAGGGCTATTTCCTCTGGAGCCTGATGGACAATTTCGAATGGGTGTTCGGCTATAAGCAGCGCTTCGGTGTCTATCATGTCGATTTCGACACCCAGCTGCGTACACCCAAGCTCAGCGCGTCCTATTATCGTCACGTCATCACGCGCAATGCCGTGAGTGCGTGATCTCGGATGTGGTGGGATGCGGCGCCGGGTTTGATTGATTTCGCCCGATCTTCACCCGCCGATTGCAAGGGCATGGTGAGGAAAGCACACCGCGTGCGACTCTTTTGCGCGCGCGCTGTTTTGCAGCGGAAAGCCCCGGGGATTTGCCGTAAACGGCCATCTGCCGGTCCCTCAATCGAGATCTTCCGTATGCCCCTGTTCGTTGTTCGTCCGTCTGCCGTCGTCCTGCGCGCCGGCATCCTGTTCTGCGTCGTCGGCGCGATCGCGAGCCCAAGCGCCTGGGCCCAGAGCGCCGCAAGCGATGCGGCCAAGCCCGCCACCGAACAATCCGCCACGGCGCCAGCCGACAAGCCTGCCGACCCCCAGCCGAAGCCTGCCGCCGCCGAGGAGGCCAAGCCGGGCGAAGCCGAGGCCAAGCCACAGGCCCCGGACACGCCGGCGATCCCCGCCAAGGCTTCGGCGGAACCGGCTGCCGACACCAAGCCGGCCGAGGTCAAGGAGAGCGCGACGTCCGACGCACCATCGGAGGCCAAATCCGAGGCAAAGGCCGATGCGAAATCTGACACCAAGTCCGACGCCGCCGCGGCGCAGACCCCGGCCGTGACCGAGACGAAACCAGCGGAGCCGGCGGCCCAGCCAGTCGTCGCCAAGGACGCCCCGGCCCCGGACAAGGCCGAAGGGAAGACGGACGAGAGCAAGCCTGCCATGGCCGCGCCCGCCGCGGCGGACGTGAAGCCGACGCCCGCCGAGCCCAAGACGACCGAGCCGGCGGCTGCAGCCGCTGCGCCAGCTGCCGCGCAGGACAAATCGAGCGCGAAAGCGGGCGGGGACCAAGCCAAGCCCGAGAAACAGGCTCACGCGCACCGGCACCATGCGCATGAGGACGACCGCCCGCGGCGCAAGCACCACGTCAGCAAGCGGCGGAGCAGCGGCAACTGCAAGACCTACCGGACCTATGATGCCGAGAGCGGCACCTATCGCGGCTATGACGGGCGCGTCCACAGCTGCTCATAGCGCGACGTATCGTGGCGCGATGTCGCCAGCCGCGACTGGTCGACAGATCAGCGCGGCATCGGCGATTGGATGCCTGACGTGTTGCGGGTCAGGAACGTGCCGATCGTCGATCCCTGCTGCTGCGGCTGAGCGGGCTGCGGTCGCGCCAGCCCCGTTGTGGTGCGCTGCGGGTTGACGATGATCTGCTGCTGCGGCGGTGCCGTGCCGCGCGCCTGTGCGGCCTGGTTCGACATCCGCGAGACCAGGCGCATCAGTTGATCCTGGCCGGCCTGCAATTGTTCGATGGCGCGGGTGTGGTCTCGGCTGGCCTGGTCCTGCGTCGCCTTGATCTGTTCGATGCCCTGCTGCAGCTCGGCGATGTCGCGGGCCATGCGTTGCATCATCGTGGCGCCACCCGCGCCGCTCGCGGCTCCGTCATCCGATCCTCTCAACGAGGCGTTCGACATCATACCGTCCTCATGGCCCTGGCCGGAGGCCTCATCCTGCGAGGCTTCGGCCGAGGAGGGCATCCAGCGATCCATCAACGACGTGGTGGCATCGCGTTGCGACCACGCGACGGAGCCGCCGACCAACAGGGCCAACAGAGCGAGACCCACGCCGGTGCGACCGCGCAGCTTGCCCAGCGGAATCTTGACCTTGAGTCGGGCCCAGCGCCCGCCCTCGGCGCTGGTCGCCTCCGCGGTGCTGGCGGCCGCCGCAGCATCTGCCGCCACGCCAGGCCTTTCGATCGCCGCCAAGCGCGTGTCGATCCGTGTCAGGACCTCGCGCAGGACCCGCCGATACAGCTGATCGTAGCTGGCCTTGCCCGGCTTCTCCGGGGCGAGACCGACTTCGCTCGGATCGATCTGTTGCACATTCTGTGTGGACTGCATTGGTGATCCCCAAACCCTAAACGCCCGCCGCCGACGCTGTTTTGTCTTTGAATTTTCAAACGTGACTCGACCCGCCGCTTTGGCCGAAAGCAAGACAGCGTCGTGACGAGGAGGGGGCCTTTTCGGACAATCTTCCCCGTTGGCGCGGCCCGCGATCGAGCGTCCGGCGCAGATTTGATCGTGCTGGAGGGATGAGGGCTCGCGGTAATATTCCACTGCTCGACCGGGGTCGAAAGATCAGCGCCGCGCTGATTCCCGCCAATCCGTTGATGACGACGAGCTGCGCTGTCTAACGCAAAGACTCACAGCCGACCGCCAGCCTCAGCAGGTTCCGCGTAGTTCGACGTAGTTGGCATGCTACGCATGAGTGCAGGCGCGTGTCTGTGCCGCTGCAATGCAGCGTGTGTTACGCGTTGCAACAAGGAACCTCACTGCCTCATGAGACTTTATGCAGCCATGAGCGCGGCGCTCCATCACATTGCACTGAACGCAGAGCAGGAGTGGGAGTGCGCCCTTGCTCCGTGGCATGTGGGAGACCAAAGTCCCGGTGCCCGTCAGAGGCATAAGGAATCGGGAGGTCTCATGTTTTCGCTCAAGTCATTCTTGCTTGCGAGCTGCGCGACTGCGCTCATGTCTTCGGCCGCATGGGCTGCTGATCCGATCAAAATCGGGGTCATCGCCGAGGCCCAAGCCGTCGCCGGCTCGTCGATCGCGCCTGCAGCGCAGCTCGCCGCTGAGGAGATCAACGCCAAGGGCGGTGTCGACGGTCGCAAGATCGAGATCGTCGTCTACGACAATCATTCGTCCTCGGCGGAATCGGTGCGTGCGTTCCAGCGCGCGGTGAGCGAAGACAAGGTCAATGCGGTCATCGCCAGCTACATCTCCGAAGTCGTGCTTGCGCTGGAGCCGTGGGCAGGGCGCCTCAAGACCCTGATGATCACGCCGGGTGCGGCGTCCGACGTGATCACCCAGAACATCGCCAAGAACTACGACCAGCTGAAATACACCTTCCACGGCTATCTGACCTCGACCTCGCTGGCCGGACTGGTCTGTGACGCCGCCAAGGATCTGCTGGTCGAGCCGTACAAGATGAAGACAGCCGTGATCATGAGCGAGGACGCCGCATGGACGACGCCGCTCGATGCCGGCTACGAGAAGTGCCTGCCGGAGATCGGATTGAAGGTCGTCGACCACATCCGGATGTCGCCCGACACCACCGACTTTACGCCGATATTCAACAAGATCGAGGGCCTGAAGCCGGACGTGATGATCACCGGCATCTCCCATGTCGGCACCCAGCCGACCGTGCAATGGAAGAGCCAGCAAGTGCCGATCCCGATGTTCGGCATCTCCTCGCAGGCCACCAACTCGACGTTCTGGAAGGACACCAATGGCGCTGTCGAAGGCGTGTTCTACAATGCCGTGTCGGGCCCTGGCGTTGCGGTGACGCCGAAGACGCTGCCCTTCGTCGAGGCCTTTCAGAAGAAGTTCGGCAACTTCCCGTCCTATGCCGGCTACACGTCCTATGATGACGTCTACATGATTGCGGACGCGATCCATCGGGCCGGCGGCACCGATCCCGACAAGATGGTCGAGGCGATGGAGGCGACCGACTATGTCGGTACGATCGGCCGCATCGCGTTCAAGCCGAAGGGCGATCCAAACCCGCACGCGCTGCGCACCGGCAAGGGCTACATCACCGGTCTCATGTTGCAATGGCAGAGCGGAAAGCAGGTCAATGTCTGGCCGAAGGAGCTCGCGGCCGGCACGATCACCTGGCCGTCCTTCATCAAGCTCAAGGCGGCCAGCAACTGACGCATCGCGGGGCCGCTCGAAAGGGCGGCCCATTTTTCTGGTGCCTCAGTCCGACGTTTTGGGTTTTCAATGCTGTTCTGGCAGATCTTGATTGATGGCTTCGCCATCAGCGCGCTGTATGCGCTCGGCGCGACCGGCTTCACGCTCATCTTCGGCGTTTCGGGCGTGCTCAACCTCTCTCACGGCGCCATCATGGTGGGCGCCGCGGTCGCAGCCTGGGCGGCCGCCAGCGAATTCGGCGTCGGGCCCTACACCGGCGCGCTGATCGGCATCCTCGCCGGCTTCATCTTGGCCTTCGCCACCTACTTCATCGCCGTCAGGCCGATCCAGCGCTCCAAGGCGATCGCCGAGTCGGAGAAGGAGATCTTCATCCTGACCGCGACGCTGCTCTGGGGCATCATCATCCAGGAGGCGATCGCCTATCTGTTCACCAACAACGCCAAGACCGTGCTGCCGATCGTCGAGGGTGTCACCACGGTGTTCGGGGTGCGGACGCCGCGGAACGAGTACTTCACCGCCGTGATCTGCTGGGTCGCGATCGGGCTGTTGTGGTTCCTGGTCAACCGCACGCGACGCGGCAAGGCCGTCATGGCCGCCTCGATGAACCCACGTGGCGTCACCTTGCTCGGCATTGAATTGTCGTCGATCTACCTCACGGTCTGGGCGATCTACGGGCTGCTGGCCGGCGTCGCGGGAATCCTGCTTGGGATGTTCCTGGGCGTCAGCTCCTACAGCGTCGGGCCGCTGACGGCGAGCGCGTTTTCGATCGTCGTGCTCGGCGGCCTCGGCAGCGTCTCCGGCTCGCTGATCGCGGCCTATGTGGTGGGCTATCTCGAGACCGGCACGGCCTATCTGATCTCGCCGGCCTACCGGACGATCCCGGCGCTGCTGCTGCTCGTGGTCGTCATGTATCTGCGCCCGCAAGGGCTGTTCGGGCGGAGGTGAGCATGCCGAGCTTCGTCACCTCGCGGCTGTTCTGGATCGGCGCTCTCACCGTGATCGTCGCCTTGGTGCTGCCGACCTACGTCTCGGGCTACGTCCTGGGGCTCTTGACGGTCGCGTACTACACGGCCGTCTTTGCGATGTCCTGGGACCTGCTGTTCGGCTTTGCCGGTGAGGTCAATTTCGGGCCGACCTTTCTGATCGGCGTCGGCGCCTATACGGCCGGCATTCTCGACGCGCATTTCTCGCCGGGCCTGTCGATCTGGCTGTGCATCGCCGCCGGCGCGCTGGCGGCCGTGGTCGGCGGTGTCGTGCTGGCGCTCCCAGCGCTCCGCGTCAGCGGGCCGTATTTCGGCCTGACGACCCTGGTTGCGGTGCTGATGCTGCAGAATTTCATCGTCGTCGCGGCAGGGCTGACCGGCGGCGAGATCGGCCTCGCGGTGCCTGACGTCATCTCGATCGACGCCAAGACCAACTACTGGATCGCGCTCGGCTTCATGCTGGTGAGCGGAGCCATCCTGTTCGGCCTGTCGCGCAGCGCCATTGGCCTGATCCTGCAGGCGAGCGGGCAGGACAAGATCCAGGCCGGCGCCCTCGGCTTCAACGTGACGAAGCACAAGCTCGCCGCCTTCGTCGTCAGCGCGTTCTTCTCCGGCCTCGCCGGCGCGCTCATGGTGTTCTACATGGGCACCGCCTCGGTCTCGACCTTCGTCGATGTCGGCGTCGGCGTGCAGATCATCATCGCCGCGGTGCTCGGTGGCCGGCGCACCGTGATCGGCGCCGCGATCGGCGCCATCTTCCTGATCGGCATGGGCGAGCTGCTGCGGCCGCTCGGCGAGCTTGCCACGCTGATCGTGTCGGTGATCGCGCTCGTGGTCATCCTGTTCTTCCCCGACGGTTTCCTCGGCATCATCAGGGGAGGGGCCAAAGCATGAGCGAGACCATGAGCGGCGCGCCGATGCTGGAGGTCAGCGGCCTCACCAAGCGCTTCGGCGGCCTCGTCGCCGTGAAGAATCTGAGCTTCTCGATCCGGCCGGGCGAGATCCTCGGCCTGATCGGGCCGAACGGCTCCGGCAAATCGACGGCGATGAAAAGCGTCATGGGCGTGGAGCGGCCGACCGCGGGCTCGGTCAAGCTCGACGGCGTGGAGCTGGCCGGCCTGCCGTCGCACCGCATCGCACGCATGGGCGTCGGGCTCGTGTTTCAGCATTCGCGGCCGCTGGCGCGCCAGACCGTGTTGGAGAACATCAAGGTCGCGCTGCTGCCGGACAAGCTGACGCGGCTGTTCGCCGACAAGGATGTCGACGCCAGAGCGCGGGCGATCGCCGAGCGCGTAGGCCTCGGCGGCGTGATCGACCGGCGGCCGCCGACGCTGGCCTTCGCCGATCTGCGCCGGCTCGAGCTTGCGAAGGCGGTGGCGCGCAGCCCGAAACTGGTGCTGGTCGACGAGCCCTTCGCCGGCCTCACGGCGTCTGAAGTCGCCGACTTCTCCGACCTGATCCGCGAATTCCGCGATGACGGCCGCGCCGTGCTGCTGGTCGACCACAACGTCAAGAGCGTGTCGGCGCTGGTCGACCGCGTGCTCGCAATGTATCTCGGCGAACGGATTGCCGAGGGCAAAGCGAGCGAGGTGATGCAGGACGAGACGGTGCGCCGCGTCTATCTCGGCGGCGCCCTGGTGTCGACCGCGCGTCCCGAGGCGAGCTTCAAGGACGTGACACCGGCGCTGCAGGTCGACAAGGTCGGCGTGCTCTATGGCAAGGCGCAGGCGCTGCAGGACGTCTCGCTGCATGTCCATGAGGGCGAGTTCGTCTCCGTGGTCGGCCTCAACGGCGCCGGCAAGACGACGCTGTTCAACGCCATCTCCGGGCTCGTGCCCTATTCAGGCGACGTGAAATGGGCAGGGCGCAGCCTCGCCGGCGGCACGGCGGCGGCGATCGCGCGCGCGGGCATCGTACAATGCCCGGAGACGCGCGAGTTGTTCGGCGACATGAGTGTGCGTGAAAATCTCGAGCTCGGCGGCAATGCGCTGTCCGATGCCGAGCGCGCCGAGCGGCTCGAATGGCTGTTCGGCCTGTTTCCGATCCTCAGGACCAGGCAGCCGCAACTGGCGCGCACGCTGTCCGGCGGCGAGCAGCAGATGCTGGCGATCGCGCGGGCGCTGATGATGAAGCCGAAGCTGTTGATCCTCGATGAGCCGACGCTGGGCCTCGCGCCGGTCATCCTGGAGACGCTGTCGAAGGCGCTCGATCGCCTGCGCGAGACCACCAAGATCACGGTGCTGCTCGGCGAGCAGAACGTCACCTTCGCGCTGCCGCACGCGGACCGCGTCTACGTGCTCGATCATGCCAAGATCGTCTGGGAAGGGCCGCCAGACCGGTTCGAGGCCGAGGCCGCGGCGACCTATCTGTGAGGCAGGACAAGTGAGACGGGCCAGGGGGGCAGGGTAGTCTCTGCCACCCTGCCCCTGGCCTCAGGGAAATCGAGGCGAGCGCGGCGGAGGCGGTCGCGGTGGCAGGCGTGCCGGGGTCGCGGCACCAACGGCGTCGTTCTTCGCGGCCTGGAACGCCCGTGCGAGCTGATCCTGGCTGGCTTGCAGCTGTTCGATCGCCTTGCTGTGATCGCGGCTGGCCTGGTCCTGGCTGGCCTTGAGTTCGCGAAGCCCGGTCTGCAGATCCGTCACGTCACGCGCGATCTTGTCGAGCAGGGGCACCAGATCGCGCTCCGGCGCAGGCGGCGTGTCTCGGTCCGGAGGAGCCTCCGCCATCGCGGAGGATGGATCGCTCGACCGCGTCGTCGGGGGCTCGGGGGCAGGTGTCGATGGTGCTGTCGATGGTGCTAGCGCGACCGCAGCCGGCTGCGCGACGACGGCGGCGGTCGTTGCGCTGGTGGCGACCTCCGGCCCGGCGCCTGACGCCGCCTTGGGAAAGCTGTCGCGCACGGCCTGGACAGCCGCATCGATCCGCTCGGTGACCGAATGGATGGTCTCCCGATGGTCTCGCGCCAAGGTGACGACAGCCCCGACCAGGCCGGCGGACGCCACCAGCGTCACGACGGCTCGCAACAACGGCCGTCGGCGGGGCGGCTGTTGCAGGCCGCGGGGCTCGCCGTCCTCGGCCGGATCGCCGGCTTCCACGGGCAGCGACACCGCCTGGGCTTCGATATCGGCAATCCGCTGATCGATCCGGGCGCGCACCTCGGTCAGGACGCGCTGATAGATCTCCTCGCAGATCTCATGATCGGGCGACAGCGCGACATCACCCGGATCAACTTCCTTCGGCGCCGACTGAACTGGCATGTCCTCGGTCCCATTCGCGATACGCCCGTGCCCAAACCTCGGGTAGCGCTTTGACCCAAGGGCTTTGACCAAACCAAGACTGGGTGGTGACAAGCGAGAGGCGATTTGGCACAGCGGCCGGGACGCCGCCGGCATGGCGCTGGATTCGCGGCCGGACGCTTACGGCTGGATTGAATTCCGAACATTTGGCCGCAAGCCCATGATTCTCCTGGTCATATAAATATTCCATAATATACCTTATGCGAATTGGATATGCGGCAGGTTCAGGTTGGTGCGGCCTGTGCCCCGGACCATGCGGCTGCTCCCTCCCGCTGGACGGCCGTGCCGGAGCGCGTGCAGCGAACGCCGATATTGCTGCTGCGGCTCATCGCTGCAATAAGCGCAGATGACGTCGATAGCGTCGCCGGATTCGTCCGCGCTGTCATGGCGTCCGATGCAACAAGAAGAAGCTTCTCAGGGAGAAACGAGAATGAGCCTGTCACGACGCGCGCTGTTGAGGATGTCAGCGGCTTCGGCCGTCCTGGGTGGGATTGCGGCCCCGCATGTCGCGCGCGCTGAGAGCGCCGAGTTCACCTATAAATACGCCAACAACCTGCCCGACACGCATCCGCTCAACGTCCGCGCCAAGGAAATGGCGGCAGCGATCAAGGCCGAGACCAACGGCAAGTTCGACCTGCAGATCTTCCCGAACAACCAGCTCGGCTCGGACACGGACATGCTGAGCCAGATTCGCTCCGGCGGCGTCGAGTTCTTCACGCTGTCCGGGCTGATCCTGGCCACGCTGGTGCCGGCCGCTTCGATCAACGGCATCGGTTTCGCCTTCCCGGATTACGACACGGTCTGGAAGGCCATGGACGGCGATCTCGGCGCCTATGTGCGCGGCCAGATCAACAAGGCCGGCCTGATGGTCATGGACAAGATCTGGGACAACGGCTTCCGCCAGACGACGTCGTCGACCAAGCCGATCAATGGTCCCGACGATCTCAAGGGCTTCAAGATCCGCGTGCCGGTCTCGCCGCTGTGGACATCGATGTTCAAGGCGTTCGAGGCCGCGCCCGCCTCGATCAATTTCAGCGAGGTCTATTCGGCGCTGCAGACCAAGGTCGTCGAGGGCCAGGAAAACCCGCTGGCGATCATCTCGACCGCCAAGCTCTACGAGGTGCAGAAATACTGCTCGCTGACCAACCACATGTGGGACGGCTTCTGGTTCCTGGCCAACCGTCGCGCCTGGGAGGCCGTGCCGGCCGACATGCGCGCGATCGTCGCCAAACACATCAACGCCGCCGCCGTGAAGGAGCGCGAGGACGTCGCCAAGCTGAATGCCGGCCTGCAAGCGGAACTCGCGTCCAAGGGCCTGACCTTCAACCAGCCCAACGTGGCGCCATTCCGCGACAAGCTGCGCACCGCCGGCTTCTACGCCGAGTGGAAGGGCAAGTATGGCGACGAGGCCTGGGCGCTGCTCGAAAAGGCCGTCGGCAAGCTGTCGTAACCTGGACAATGATTGCGTAGGGCGCGTTCGGGTGACGTCATGGCGCATGCCGAGTTCACGGAAATTGCGATCAGCGAGGTGGTCATCGAGACCCCTCGCCGCCGATCCTTTCTCGATACGCTCGAGGCGGGGCTGGGTCTCCTGGTGGAGATTCCGGCCGCGCTGCTGGTGGTCGCCGAGATCGTCATCCTGTTCGCGGGCGTCGTTGCCCGCTATGTGCTGCACAAGCCGCTGATCTGGTCGGACGAACTGGCCTCGATCCTGTTCCTGTGGCTCGCGATGCTCGGCGCGGCGGTCGCGTTCCGCCGCGGCGAGCACATGCGCATGACGGCACTGGTGGCGCGCGCGAGTCCCGGCCTGCGCGCTTTTCTCGATCTCGTCGCGACGGCGGCCGCATTGTCCTTCCTGGTCATGATCGCCTGGCCGTCATGGGAGTATGCCTACGAGGAAAGCTACATCACGACGCCGGCGCTGCAGATCGCCAACATCTGGCGCGCCGCGGCGTTGCCGGTCGGCGTCGGGTTGATGGCGCTGTTCGCGCTGATCCGCCTCGCCCGCGCCGCGCGTCCCAGCACGATGCTGCTGGCGGTGTTTTCGATTGCGGCCATCGTGGCGCTGTTCTGGGTGGCGCAGCCGGTGCTGAAGCCGCTCGGCAACCTCAATCTCGTGATCTTCTTCGTCGGCGTGGTCGGCTTCTGCGTGTTCGCCGGCGTTCCGATCGCCTTTGCCTTCGGGCTCGCGATCTTCGGCTATCTGGCTCTGACGACGCGCACGCCACTGATGGTGCTGGTCGGGCGCATGGACGAGGGCATGAGTCACCTCATCCTGCTGTCGGTGCCGCTGTTCGTCTTCCTGGGCCTGTTGATCGAGATGACCGGCATGGCGCGGGCGATGGTCGCGTTCCTGGCGAGCCTGCTGGGGCATGTCCGCGGCGGGCTACACTACGTGCTGGTCGGCGCGATGTATCTCGTCTCGGGGATTTCCGGCGCCAAGGCGGCCGACATGGCGGCGGTCGCGCCGGTGCTGTTTCCGGAGATGAAGGCGCGCGGCGCCCGTCCCGGCGATCTCGTCGCCCTGCTCGCGGCCACCGGCGCGCAGACCGAGACGATTCCGCCGAGCCTGGTGCTGATCACGATCGGCTCGGTCACCGGCGTGTCGATCGCGGCGCTGTTTACCGGCGGCCTGCTGCCGGGCGTGGTTCTGGCCGTCACGCTGTGCGCGCTGGTGTGGTGGCGCTATCGCCACGAGGACATGAGCGGGGTGCGCCGCGCGACCGGCGCCGAGATCGGCAAGGCGTTCATCATCTCGCTCCCTGCCCTGGCCCTGCCCTTCGTGATCCGCGCCGCCGTGGTCGAGGGCATCGCCACAGCGACGGAAGTCTCGACCATCGGCATCGTCTATGGCGTGCTCGCCGGCCTCCTGGTCTATCGCCGCTTCGACTGGCGTCGGCTGATGCCGATGCTGATCGAGACGGCGGCGCTGTCCGGCGCGATCCTGCTGATCATCGGCACGGCGACCGGCATGGCCTGGGGCCTGACCCAGTCCGGCTTCTCGCGCGCGTTGGCAGCGGCCATGACGGGCTTGCCGGGCGGCCCGGCGACGTTCATCGCGGTCTCGATCGTGGCCTTCACCATCCTCGGCAGCGTGCTGGAGGGCATTCCGGCGATCGTGCTGTTCGGGCCGCTGCTGTTTCCGATCGCCCGGGCCGTCGGCGTACACGAGGTGCATTATGCCATGGTGATCATCCTGGCGATGGGAATCGGCCTGTTCGCGCCGCCATTCGGGGTCGGATATTACGCCGCCTGCGCCATCGGCCGGGTCGATCCCGCCGAGGGCATCCGCCCGATCTGGGGCTACCTGCTGGCGCTTCTCATCGGCCTCATCATCGTTGCGATTTTTCCGTGGATTTCGATCGGGTTCCTGTAAACTCTTCAGGCGATGACGGAGGGTGACGATGAGCACGAACCAGTATCAGCTCGGACTCGACAAGAACGCGGCCAATTACGTGCCGCTGACCCCGCTCAGCTTCCTGGCGCGCAGCGCGGCCGTCTATCCGGACCATGTCAGCACGGTCTATGAGGGCCGCAGCTTCACCTGGCGCCAGACCTATGAGCGATGCCGGCGCTTCGCGTCCTATCTCGCGGGCCGCGGCATCAGCGAGGGCGACACCGTGGCGGCGATGCTGCCGAACATCCCGGCGATGAACGAGGCCCATTTTGCCGTGCCGATGACCGGCGCGGTGCTCAACACGCTCAACATCCGCCTCGACGCGGCGTCGATCGCGTTCCAGCTCGATCACGGCCAGGCCAAGATCATCCTGGTCGACCCGGAATTCTCCGGCGTGATCAGCGAGGCGCTGAAGCTGATGAGCGGCCCCAAGCCGTTCGTCATCGACGTCGACGATGCCTCCTATGCCGGTGGCAGCCGTATCGGCGAGATCGAATATGAGGTCGCGGTCGCCGCCGGCGATCCCGGCTTCGAGCCGCGCCGTCCCGCTGACGAGTGGGACGCGATCGCGATGAGCTACACGTCCGGCACCACGGGCAACCCCAAGGGCGTCGTCACCCATCATCGCGGCGCCTATCTCAACGCCGTCAGCAACATCCTTGCGGGAGGGCTCGGTCAGCATCCGGTCTATCTCTGGACTCTGCCGATGTTCCACTGCAACGGCTGGTGCTTTCCCTGGACCATGGCCGCCGCCGCCGGCATCAATGTCTGCCTGCGCAAGGTCGACCCCACGAAAATCTTCGAGCTGATCAAGACCCACGGCGTGACCCATATGTGCGGCGCGCCGATCGTCTACAACGTGCTGATCAACGCGCCCGATGCGCCCAAGGGCAAGCGCGAGACCCCCGTCATTGGCTTGATCGCCGGCGCCGCACCGCCGGTCGCGGTGCTCGAAGGCGCCGAGGACATCGGCATCAAGCTGACCCATGTCTACGGCCTGACCGAGGTCTATGGCCCCGCCTCCGTCTGCGCCGAGCAGCCTGGCTGGGATGATCTTCCGCCGGCCGAGCGCGCGCAGCTCAAGCGCCGCCAGGGCGTGCCCTATCCCTTGCAGGAAGCCGTCACCGTGCTCAATCCAGAGACGATGCAGGAGGTGCCGCGCGACGGCGAGACCATCGGCGAGGTGATGTTCCGCGGCAACATCGTCATGAAGGGCTATCTGAAGAATGAGAAGGCGACGCAGGACGCGTTTGCCGGCGGCTGGTTCCACACCGGCGATCTCGGCGTGCTCGACGCGCACGGCTACGTCATCATCAAGGACCGCTCCAAGGACATCATCATCTCCGGCGGCGAGAACATCTCCTCGGTCGAGGTCGAGGATATTCTCTACAAGCACCCCGCCGTGCTGTTCGCCGCCGTCGTCGCCAAACCCGATCCGAAATGGGGCGAGGTGCCCTGCGCCTTCATCGAGCTGAAGGACGGCGCGCAAGCGACCGAAGCCGAGATCATCGCCTATTGCCGCAGCCACATGTCCGGATTCAAGACGCCGAAGGTGGTCGTGTTCGGCCCGATCCCGAAGACGTCGACGGGCAAGATCCAGAAGTTCCTGCTGCGCAACGAAGTGAACTCGGCCAAGGCCATCTCGGCTTAAGCGGGGCGCGATACCAGCCAAGCCGTCATTGCGAGCGGAGCGAAGCAATCCAGAATCCTTGCTGAGCCCCTGGATTGCTTCCACCGTCGCTCTACGAGCTACGGCGGACAAGTCGCTGCGCTCGCAATGGCGGAGACTAAATTAGATATCCCTGCTCTTCTCGGGATAAAATTGCGGCGCCTCGCGGCGGTCGTACATGCCGTAGTCGCGGGTGACTTCGACGACGCGGATGTTGTCGACGTCGGGCTCGGCGAGCAGCTGCGTGCTCAGCGCGAGGCCGGTCGGCTCGTCCGGCAATTCGACGAGATGCGCGAAGCGTCCTTCCCGGTAGACGCTGGAGAAGCTCGCGACCGGCAGGTCCTTCACGCCGCTCAATTGCGGGGCCGCCGTCTCGACGGCCAGCACATAGGTCGGCGCACGCCGCTTCGGATCATTGTAGGTGCCTCGCCGCTCCGGCTGCCAGGCCGCATGCCCTGGCTTTACCTCGTGGGCCATCTCGGCGACGCGCAGGCGGTAGTCGGAGAACACCTTGTCGCGGCCGAGCGTCTGGATGTCGTGGTGATGGGCGTGGACGCGCCAGGCGGTCATGGCGCCCTCGTCCTGCCAGATCTGATAGGACAGGATCAGGTTGTCGCGCGATAGGCTCCGGAAACGGTCGAGGAACAGGCAGCCGCCGAGCGCATCGAGCTCCGGCCGCAGCGCGGCGGCGAGCTGCAGATACTGATCGAGCCGGCCCGGCTTGACCTCGACCTCGAAGAACAGCGACAGCATGGCAGCGTCTCCGTATTATTGGACGTCGGCTGAACTTCAAACGCGGTGGCCATCGCAGCCGGCCGCGCATGATGGTCATTGCGAGCGCGGCGACTTGTCCGCCGTAGCTCGTAGAGCGAAGGTGGAAGCAATCCAGAGTCATTCCGACGACTCTGGATTGCTTCGTCGCCTTTGGCTCCTCGCAATGACGGCCTTGGCCGACCGACGGACGAATGCCCTATCCGACTTCCAGCCGCATGCCGTCATACGCCGGCACCACGCCGTCGGGCAGGCTCTGGCGCAGCACCTCGTAGTCGAGATCGGCGGTCATGTTGGTGATGACGGCGCGCCTCGGCTTGAAACGCTCGATCCAGGCGAGCGCGTCGTTGACCGAGAAATGGCTCGGATGCGACGCCGGGCGCAGCCCGTCGACGATCCAGACATCGAGGTCCTCCAGCGCGCCCCAGCTTTCCTCGGGAATGTCGTTGAGGTCAGGCGTGTAGGCGGCATTGCCGATGCGGTAGCCGAGCGCGGGGATGTTGCCGTGCTGGACCAGGAAGGCCGTCAGCTTCAACTCGCCGCCCTTGCCTTCCACCGCCTGGGTCTCGCCGGCCTCGATCGCATGCTGGGTCAGGATCGGCGGATAGTCGCTGCCCGGTGGCGAGACAAAGCAGTAGGAGAACCGGTGCATGATGTCCTTGGCGGTCGACTGGTTCAAATAGACCGGAATGCGCCGCCGCTGGTGCATGACGACAGAACGCAGATCGTCGATGCCATGGGTCTGGTCGGCATGCTCATGGGTGAGAAATACCGCATCGATGTGATCGACCTGGGTGTCGATCAGCTGCTCGCGCAGATCGGGCGAGGTGTCGATGACCACCCGCGTCACGCCATGCGCCGCGCGGCGCTCGGCCAGCAGCGAGCAGCGCCGGCGGCGATTCTTGGGATTGTTGGGATCGCAGGCGCCCCACCCCAGCGCCGGGCGCGGTACGCCGGCCGAGGAGCCGCAGCCGAGGATGGTGAGCGTCAGCGTCATGCAGCCTCCTTTGGCGGCGGCACCTTGGAGAACAGCTTGAAGAAGGTCTCGGTGGTCTGGCGCGAGAATTCATCGAGCGAGACGCCGCGGGTTTCCGCCAGCACCTTCGCGGTCTCCACCACATAGGCCGGCTCGTTGCGCTTGCCGCGAAACTTGCCCGGCGCCAGATACGGCGCGTCGGTCTCGACCATGATGCGGTCGGCCGGCACCTCGGCGGCGAGCGCGCGCAAAGCCTCCGACTTCTTGAACGTCACGATGCCCGTGAACGAGATGTGCAGTCCGAGATCGATCGCCTTCATCGCCAGCTCGCGTCCGCCGGTGTAGCAATGCAGCACGGCCTTGAAAGGTCCGCGCGCCATTTCCTCCTCAAGGATGCGGCTGCATTGGTCATCGGCCTCGCGGGTGTGGATCACCAGCGGCAGGCCGGTCTCGCGCGCGGCTGCGATATGCGCGCGGAACCCGCGTTCCTGGGCGTCCCTGGAGCCGTGGTCGTAGAAATTGTCGAGCCCGGCCTCGCCGAGCGCGACCACCTTGGGATGCCGGGTCAGCGCGATCAGCTCCGCGGCCGGGATGCCGTCCTCCTCATCCGCATTGTGCGGATGGGTGCCGACCGAGCAGAACACGTTCTCGAACCGCTCGGCGATCGCGAGCAACTCGGGCAGCCGGCGTACCCGGGTCGAGATCGTCACCAGGCGGCCGACGCCGGCAGCGGCGGCGCGCGCGACGATGCCATCCAGATCCTCAGCGAAATCCGGAAAATCCAGATGGCAGTGAGAGTCGACCAGCATCACGCCGCCGTCGGCTCGATGTAGCGCGGGAACACCGCCTGTGGTGCCGGCAACTGCGTGCCGGCGGCAATCCGGATCTCGCCGCCGAGCCGCGCGAAGTTGCGCTCATCCTCGGGGATGCCGAGGCTGTCGAGCAGCTTTGCGGACGCGGTCGGCATCACCGGCTGGGTCAGGATCGCGACCTGCCGGATCACCTCCGCGGTGACGTAGAGCACGGTGTGCTGGCGCTTCGGATCGGTCTTGGCCAACGCCCACGGCGCCTCGCCGGCGAAATAGCGGTTGGCCTCGGCCACGACCGACCAGACGGCGTTGAGCCATTGGTGGATCTGCTGCGTCGCCATGGCTTTCCGCGCG
Source organism: Bradyrhizobium denitrificans (assembly GCF_013179005.1). Taxonomy (NCBI): domain Bacteria; kingdom Pseudomonadati; phylum Pseudomonadota; class Alphaproteobacteria; order Hyphomicrobiales; family Nitrobacteraceae; genus Bradyrhizobium; species Bradyrhizobium denitrificans. The sequence continues at coordinate 219,648 of NZ_JABFDP010000009.1, forward strand.
GCGCCGATCATCGCATCGGCCTCCGCCAGGATCGCTCTGTCGTTGGCCGAGAACTCACCGGGCTCCGGCAGCTGGCCTCCGAGCTGCTTTGCGATCATCGACAGCGAGCGCTGCGCGAGATTGCCGAGGTCATTGGCAAGGTCGGCATTGATGCGCGCGACGATCGCCTCGTGATTGTAGTTGCCGTCCTGGCCGAACGGCACCTCGCGCAGGAAGAAATAGCGCAGCTGGTCGACGCCATACTGGTCGGCGAGATTGAACGGATCGACGACATTGCCGACCGATTTCGACATCTTCTCGCCCCTGTTGAACAGGAAGCCGTGGGCATAGACCCGCTTCGGCACGGGCACGCCCGCCGACATCAGGAAGGCCGGCCAGTACACCGCGTGAAAGCGGATGATGTCCTTGCCGATGACGTGGACGTCGGCCGGCCAGTATTTCCAGTTCGCATCGTTCTCGTCGGGGAAGCCGACGCCGGTGATGTAGTTGGTCAGCGCGTCGACCCAGACATACATCACGTGCTCGTCGTCATGGGGCACGCGGACGCCCCAGTCGAACGTCGTGCGCGAGATCGACAGGTCCTTCAGACCGCCCTTGACGAAGCTGATGATCTCGTTGCGCCGCGCATCCGGACCGATGAAGTCCGGCTGGCTCTCATACAGCGCCAGCAGCCTGTCCTGATAGGCCGACAGGCGGAAGAAGTAGCTCTTCTCCTCGACCCATTCGACCGGCGTGCCCTGCGGACCGCGGCGGACATTGTCCTCGCCGACGACCGTCTCGTCCTCGGCGTAATAGGCCTCGTCGCGCACCGAGTACCAGCCGGCATAGGTGTCGGCGTAGATGTCGCCGTTCTCGAGCATGCGATTCCAGATCGCCTGCACCGATTTGTGGTGTGCCGGCTCGGTGGTGCGGATGAAGCGGTCGAACGAGACATTCAGCCGCTCGTCCATGTCGCGGAAGCGGCCGGCATTGCGGGTCGCGAGCTCACCTGGCGTCAGGCCCTCGTTCTGCGCGGTCTGCACCATCTTCAGGCCGTGCTCGTCGGTGCCGGTCAGGAAGAACACGTCCTTGCCATCGAGCCGCGCAAAGCGCGCGATCGCATCAGTCGCGATCGCCTCATAGGCGTGGCCGATATGCGGATTGCCGTTCGGATAGGCGATCGCGGTCGTGACGTAGAACGTGTTGTTGTCTGCGGGCGCGACTGCGGCGGGCGCCGCGGCGCTCACCTCCTCCGGTGCGCTGGTCTCAGCGATTTCGCCCTCGGCAGCCTCGCTCTCAGGGGCCTCGATCTCAAAAACCTCAATCTCAACGGTCTCGATCTCAACGGTCTCGGCAGCTTCGACCTTCGGCTTGCGCGGCGCTTTCGGCTTGGCGGCGCGCTGCGGCTTCGGCACGTCTGCAACGGCCGGCGCAGCCGCCTTCGGCGCGGCCGGCTGTCTGCTGGCCGCGGGCTTCTTCGCAGGCGCGGCTTTGCTCGTTGCGGCCGGCTTCTTGGCTGCAGTTGCGGCCGGCTTGGCGACGACTTTGGTCGCCTTGGCCTTCGGGGCTTTGCTCTTGGCCTTGGTCTTGGCCTTGGCCGGCGCCGTCTTGGCCGCCTTGCCTTTGGCAGCCTTTGCTTTGGTGGCCTTGTCCTTGGCGTCCTTGTCCTTCGCCTTGGTCTTGGCGCCGGCCTTCACGGGCGACTTGGCTTTTGCGGGCGACTTGGCGGCAGCCTTGTTCTTCGCGGCGCTCGCGGGCTTGCCCTTCTTCACGGTGGTCTTGCTGGCCTTGGCCACGGCAAATTCCTCTTTGACGACGTCGGTCGACGGATTGATCCTGGCGATCCCGGGATGATGGTCGGCGCGGTTACCGCGTGGCTTCGGCGAGCATCCCGAACACCGAGAAAACCAGCGGTTTTCGTTCCAGATTATAGGATTCGGTGTCGCGCGCGGCGCGGACGATCTTTTCCCATACCTCCGCCAGCCGTGCAAGGCGCGGCAGTTCCGCATTGGGATCTGAAGTCCGGAGCCGCTCCGCGACCCAGCGCTCGATGCTGTCGAGGAAGCTTGCAAGCGCCACACGGTCGCTGGTGCCGAGCGCATCGCCGAGCGCATGCAGCTCGCCGGGGTCTATTCGCGGCAAGCTCGCCAGCAGCGCCGTCGTCCGGCTTTGCAGTTGCAGCCCGTCGCCGCCCATCAGCATCAGGGTGCGCGCGACGCTGCCTTCGGACGCCCGGGCGGCGTCGCGGAGCGCGGGATCTCCAGCCGCCATGCCGGTGGCCTCGGCGGCGGCGCTGATCACATCGTCGGTCGACAGCGCCCGCAGCGCAAGCCGCCGGCAGCGCGACTTGATGGTGGCGAGTACGCGTGCCGGCGCGTGGCTGACCAGCAGGAACAGGGACTGCTGCGGCGGCTCCTCGAGGATCTTGAGCAAGGCATTCGCCGCATTCGGATTGAGCTCGTCGACGGTGTCGACAATGCACACGCGCCAGCCCTCGACCGCCGCGGTCGAGCCGAAGAACGAGATGGTCTCGCGGGTTTCGTCGACGGTAATGACGGTCCGCAGCACGCCCTTGTCGTTGGCCGAGCGCTCCAAGGTGAGCAGCCCGCCATGGGCTTCCGAGGCGATCAGGCGGGCGACATGGTCATCCGGTTCGACATGCAGCGAAGTGGCCGCGCGCACCGCAGGCGAGCTGGGATCGCGATGCGTCAGCACGAACCGCGCCATGCGGTAGGCCAAGGTCGCCTTGCCGATCCCCTGCGGGCCGCCGATCAGCCAGGCATGTGCCATCCGGCCGCTGCGATAGGCCGCCAGCAGCGCGGCTTCGGCGTCGCGGTGGCCGAACAGTGCGGTGGTCTCGCGCGGATGGCGGACCGCGAGCTCGGCTTCGACCTTGCGCGCGCTCATGACGCCGCCGCCACGGCCGTGAACAGGCGTTCGCGGACCGCGTCCCAGACGAGCAGCGACACCGGGTCCGGGCCGGCGGTCGCATCGATCAGCACGCAACGCTTGGGATCGTCGGCGGCGATCTTGTGGAAGGCGTCGCGCAGCCCTTTGTGGAACTTGATGTCCTCGGCTTCGAACCGGTCCGGCGCTCCGGCGCCGCGCCGCGCCGCGGCCCGCTTCAGGCCGACCTCGACCGGCACATCCAGGATGAGGGTCAGGTCCGGCTTGAGGTCGCCGATCGTAACCCGCTGCATCGCATTGAGCACGTCGGGGGCGACCTTGCCCAGGCTACCCTGATAGGCCCTCGTCGAGTCGAAGAAGCGGTCGCACAGCACCCAGCTGCCCTGGCTCAGCGCCGGGAGAATCACGTTGCGGACGTGGTCGTCGCGCGCGGCGGCGAACAGCAGGGTCTCCGCTTCCGCGCCCAGCAGCTTGCCCATGCCCGACAAAACGAGGTGTCGCATGATCTCGGCGCCGGGCGATCCGCCGGGCTCGCGGGTCAGCACGACGCGCATCCCCTCGCTCTCCAAGCGGGCCGCCAACATCTTGATCTGGGTCGACTTTCCGGCGCCCTCGCCGCCCTCGAAGGTGACGAATCGGCCGCGGCCAGGACCACGTTTCAAAGCTACATCCGCCATCTCTCTAAAGCTTCTCGGCCCCGGCGCGGAACATGCCGATCACGAGCTCGCTGGCCCCATCGATCGCGCGCCGCATCGTCGATCCTCTCTCCACCGCCTCCGCGGCATAGACGGGCGCCTCCATGGCGATATTGGGGCCGCGCCAGACCCTGACAACCCCGACCTTCTGTCCGGGCTCGACCGGCGCGCGCACCGGCCCGCTATAGACGATGCGCGCGATCAGCTTGTCGCCGCCATTCTTCTGCACCATGACCTTGACGGGCACCGGGCTCGACAGCTTGACCGAGCGGCTCTCACCGCCAAACACCTTGGCATAGCCGATCGGCTGGTCGGCGGCGAACAGGGTCCGGGTCTCGAAATTGCGGAACCCCCATTCCAGCATCTTCTTGGCCTCGGTGGCGCGGTCCTCGGGATCCTCGAGGCCATTGACCACGACGATCAGCCGGGTGCCGTTCTGCACGGCAGAGCCGACCATGCCGTAGCCGCCCTCCTTGGTGAAGCCGGTCTTCAGGCCGTCGGCCCCTTCCATCGCATTCAGCAGCGGATTGCGATTCTGCTGCCGGATCTTGTTCCAGGTGAATTCCTTCTCGCCGAAGATCTTATAGAATTCGGGAAAGTCGAGGATGATGTGGCGGGCGAGCATCGCCAGCTCGCGGACGGTCATCTTGTTGCCGGGATCCGGCAGCCCGTTGGAATTGGCGAAGGTCGATTTGGTGAGACCGAGCTCGCGCGCCCGCTTGGTCATGTAGTCGGCGGCGAAGATCTTCTCGTTGCCCGCCATGCCCTCGGCCAGCGCAATACACGCGTCGTTGCCGCTCTGGATGATCGCGCCATGCAGGAGGTCGCTGACCGAGACCTTGCTGTTGAGGGCCGCGAACATCGTCGAGCCGCCGGACGGCGCGCCGCCCCGGCGCCAGGCATTCTCGCTGATCCGGTATTCGTCGTTGAGCTTGATCGTACCTTCCTTGACGGCGTTGAACACCACCTCCGCGGTCATCAGCTTCATCATGCTGGACGGCGCGCGCAGCTCGTCGGCATTCTTCTCGAACAGCACGCTGCCGCTATTGGCCTCCATCAGGATCGCGGTCGGCGCGTCGCCGTCGAAGCCGCCCTCCTCCTTGCGCGCGCCCTGCACGCTCTGATTGGCGGCGTAGAGCATCCCGCTCCAGCCGATCGCCACGGCCGCTGTCAAGGCCACGATCGCGCGGGTTGTCCGCCCGGTCATGAAACCGGAGCGGCGGAACGGTGAGGTCATGAAAGCCATCGGCCAAGCCCTGGAGCGCGCGGGCCGTTTCTAACAGCTGGCTGCGGCGCAAACAACACGGCAGTCCTGCGGAGGCGGCCGCTGTCCCGGAATTTGCGCCGCCTCGCGCAGGGTGCGATAGCATTCCGGGAGCGCGATCAAAAATCAATCAATCGAGAGGGGAAGCGATGTCATCGACGCGGATGATCAAGGCCAACGGCATCGAACTCTGCGTGCGCGAGCAAGGCGAAGGTGCGCTCGTGCTGCTGTGCCACGGCTGGCCCGAACTGTCCTATTCCTGGCGGCATCAGATCCCGGCGCTCGCCGCCGCGGGCTATCGCGTCGTGGCCCCGGACATGCGCGGCTTCGGCGGTTCGCAGGCGCCGGCCGAGATCGGCGCCTATTCGATCTTCGACATCGTCGGCGACATGGTCGCGCTGGTGGGCGCGCTCGGAGCGCAGGACGCGGTGATCATCGGCCATGATTGGGGCGCGCCGGTGGCCTGGCACGCCGCCTTGTTCCGGCCGGACCTGTTCAAGGCCGTGGCAGGCCTGAGCGTCCCTCCCCCGTTCCGCGGCCGCGCCCGGCCGCTCGACATGCTGCGGGCTGGTGGCATCGAAACCTTCTACTGGCAGTATTTTCAGGCGCCCGGTGTCGCCGAGGCGGAGCTCGAACGCGACATCGCGCTGACGATGCGCACGATGCTGGCCCGCGGCTTCTCCGATCCGCAGTCGCTGTTCGTCACGCCAGATAAAGGCTTCCTCGGCGAGGTCGATCCCGACCTGCCCTTGCCGGCGTGGCTCAGCGCGGACGACCTGGCCTATTTTGTCGACGCCTATCGCGCCTCCGGCTTTCGCGGCGGCCTCAACTGGTACCGCAATATCGATCGCAATTGGGAGCTCACCGCGCCCTGGCAGGATGCGCAGATCCGACAACCGTCGCTGTTCATCGCAGGCGGCGAGGACGCGGTCGTGACCGGACTGATCGGCGCCAAGCGCGTCCAGGACATGGAGCGCGTGCTTCCCGATCTCCGGCGCAAGCTGATCGTCGCCGGCGCGGGGCATTGGATCCAGCAGGAACGGCCCGACGAAGTGAACGCGGCGCTGATCGCATTCCTGCGCGAGGTGGCGCCGCAGAGCTAACGCTCGTCATGGGGGCGCGAGCCGGTCCCACCGTTGGGGCATCTCAACTCCCGCTCGGAACGGCAGCGTACGTCGCGCGCACGCGCACCAACTGCCGACGGACGAACGCAAGGACGACATGGCGACGCTGCTCGGTCACCTGTGAAAACATGAATGAGCCCGCCACGGCGGCCGACAGTGCGATCAGGACGACGCCGATGCCCGGTTGGTCGGCTTGTTGTTGATCCCTCAGCAGCGCGAACACCGCGAGCAGAATCGGCAGGTGAAGCAGGTACAGGCTGAACGACATGCCCGCAAAGCGGTTCGCGGCGTCGGCAAGAAACGCCGGGATGCGGGCATGCAGACGCGAGACGCCCCACAGGTGAACGGCAAAGGCGGCAGCGACCAGCCAATTGCGCAGGAATTCTCCGGAGTGCTCGACATAGCCGACCAGGTCGCGCGACACGACGTTCAAGGATTGCTTGCTGATGCCAAGCAGGGCCAGCAAGAGCAGCGGAACGACGATGACGGCGGTCCAGGTCAGCAGCGCGTTGTCATTGCTGATCCGCGTCGCGCGGTGGACGGCGACGCCGGCGAGCCAACACGGAAACAGCAAGAGGATCTTCGGACCGGCGGCCGCACAGGCCAGCGCAGTCAACGGCAGCTTGAAACGGTCCGCATAGATCCACAGGCCAAAAATCAGGTAGTAGAACACTTCAAACGACAGCGACCAATATGGTCCATCCAGAAATGGATGAATGTCCAATGCCACCGATTCGTTGAGGAATACGGCGCATAGCGCAAAGCTTGCGAAAGGATGCGCGAGCGCTTCAGGATATTTCGTTGAGGCGCCCGGAAGCAGAACCGACAGCAGCGCGCAGATCACCAATGTCGGCAGCGCAACCGAAAAGATCCGAACCGCTCGATCGGTGACGAACTCCGAGGCGGTCTTGCGGTCGGCCAGATGCGCGATGACGAAGCCGCTGATGACGAAGAAGATCATCACATAGGCCTGGCCGTTCGGCGGGAGCCACGGGCGGAGCCAGACGGGGCTCAGTCCGTTGTCGCGGATATGGTACAGCACCACAGCCATGGCTGCGATCCCGCGCACGAGGTTCATATAGGTCGATAATGTGCTCGAAAACATTGTCGGGGTCGCCGATGGCTTTTGAACAATGGCGAATCACGCCGGTGCATCCGCGACTATCGCGGATGCCTAGCTAGCCGATCCACTGCCGGCCGTCGACATGACATCGACTGCGGGCCGTCACGGTGGAACTCAGCGACGAATGCACAGCCTCCCGATGCGGCCTGAAGGCCGGCACGGTAACACCGAATCCCGGATCGAGCGCGCGGGCGAAGCCCTGGCCTTTTGCGAGCCGGTTTATCCCTGCCGGTTTATCCCTGGCCGCGCTCGACAGCGGATGTCCTCGACAATGGGGGCGCAACTGGTCGCGCCAAGCCGGCCGCGTCAGCCGACGCGAGGCGCTTCGTCGATGTCAGCGGACCTTAATCAGTACAGCCCGCGACCGCTCATGATGTCTCGGGCTTCGTCGGCGCCATCATTGGCCTCTGCCCTGCCCTGCGCGGCGTAGCGGCCGTTCTGATCATAGGAGACGGCGCGCGGATTATCGAGGCTCCGCCCCCGCGTCCTGCTGGACGCCGACATTTCCGACGTTGCGGCGATCGAGGCCAGGTCGGCCGAGCCGTTGCCCAGCGTATAGGGACGGCCCTCCGGCAGCGGGACCTCGCCGCGAATCGGCCGGCCCGCGCCGACGTCCGGCACGAACGGCTTGGCCGAGGCAACGCGGACCAGGGACGGAGCCGGCGCCGGGATGCCCGTGCGCAAGGTCGCCATCAGCTGGACGTCGTCGGACCCCTCCAGGGGGGCGCGGCCGACATATTCGACGCGCACGCGGGCGACGCCGGTGCCCTTGAACTCGAGCAGGTCAGCCGCCTTGTTGGAGACGTCGATCAGCCGGTTGGCATGATACGGGCCGCGATCGTTGACGCGGACGATGAGTGATTTGCCATTGGCGAGGTTGGTGACCCGGGCATAGCTCGGCATCGGCAGGGTCGGATGCGCCGCCGTCAGCGAGGCCATGTCGAACACCTCGCCATTGGCGGTCAGGCGCCCGTGGAAGTCATCGCCATACCAGGATGCCATGCCTTCGGCGCGATAATTGGTGTCTTCTTCGGGCACATAGGTCTTGCCGGCGACGGTATAGGGCTTGCCGACCCGGTAGACACCGCCGCCCTTCGGCACCGGCTCGCCGAAGCCGACCACGCGCGGGCTCGACGACACGCCGTATTTCGGATCGACCTTGCTGGCGAATTTGTTCGACGAGGCGCAATTCGCGACCATCAGGCAGGCGAGGACGGCGACAGCGCTACGCACCGCTCTCTCGACCGGATGTGTTTGACCAATCCCCATCGACCCCAATTACCACTTCGCCGGCAGCGCCTGAACACGCGATCAGGCTCGAATCGTCCCGGCTTGTCCCCGAGTCGCATCCCCGCAACTCATCAAGTAAGGATAACGCAACCCGAACACGGCGGAAATGGGGTGGGCTCGCCGTGGTTAACCGGAGCTTTCCGACTGCAACTGAGACGAGAAGGCCGCTCTCGTCCCCCACCCAGACAGCACGATCGTGTTTCGAGTGCACCTTTTTGGTCACATATGTTGCTCGAAATCCTCAGCTCAGTCTGATCTCATTTTCCGGGACCTGAATCATTTTGACTGTGCAGGGCTGCACGTCGTTTCCTTCTCGCGGGGCGCAACAGGATGTGTTCGCTATGATCGAAGCAGTTACCGCAGTGATGGGCTTGGTTGGCGCCGGGATCTTCCTCGCTCACGCCTTTGAGGGCGTGCGTTTCCGGGCCTGATGTCGAACGGGCCCGCGTAACGGGCCGCGCTGCTTCAGAGACGGCTTGAAGCAGCAGTTCTGCAAGTTGGCCGTTTGCACATTGCCTTTCTCCAGCCGCCGAGCGCGCGCGTGACAGCGGCAGAACGCAGGCGGTGGCGGATGCAACATCAAGATATGCTTTCGGGCGGATTTCTCGCCCTGGCAGCGGTGAGCACGGCAATCCTGTGCTCTGGCCTGGTCGCCCTTGCGTTCAGGTGAGGAGGCCTCGGTACGGCCCGCGCGAGAGCGGCGCCATGCCCTGCCGGCCTGACATCGGCCGAATGATCGCCCCCGGTCGCCATCAGCCTCGACCGGGCCTGGTTCAGAACGAATTCCGCAACGCATGATGGCGCGCATCTCTGATGCAGCGCCGTTGACGAGCCGCAAGGCAACACCCTAAACAAGCGTGGTCAGGCTGGTGCGCGGCGACGCATGCGATCGCGCTGTTCCGGACCAGCACAGGATGGAAGGGTGGCCGAGTGGTTTAAGGCACCGGTCTTGAAAACCGGCGTGCCCGCAAGGGTACCGTGGGTTCGAATCCCACCCCTTCCGCCAGTCCTGATCGGAGTCCGGGGCCCCCAGCGCGTCTCCACGGCGATGGCGACCGCTAGGTCGTGCCGCAGGAGCCCATCCTGAGCCACGACCTCATCGCGCATCCGACGATCAGCGCCTTGAACTCTTTCTCCTCGGCTCAGACCTGAGAATCGCCCACGAGCTTGATGTCGTCCTTCGGTCCGACGAAGCGCGAGAGCTTGCTGTCGAGAAGCCGGCCGAAATCGTCCATGATCGTAAAGGCGGCCGGCACGAAGACAAGGCTGAGAAAGGTCGAGGCAAGCAGCCCACCGATCAATGCGACCGCCATGGGGGAACGGAACGCGCCGCCGTCGCCGAGCCCCAATGCAGAAGGAACCATCCCTGCCGTCATGGCCGCCGTCGTCATGATCACGGGTTGAGCGCGCTTGCGGCCGGCTTCGAGCAACGCCGTCGTGCGTTCGACACCGCTCGCGACCTCTGTGATGGCGAAGTCCACGAGCAGGATCGCATTTTTCGTCACGATTCCCATGAGCATGAGGAATCCGATAATGGCCGAGAGGTTGATGGCATGGCCGGCCAGCAGCAGCGCAAGCAGCGCTCCGCCGATCGACAGCGGCATGGAGAAGATGATGGTGATCGGATGCATCGCGTCGGCGAAGAGCAGAACGAGGACGGCGAGCACCATGAGTACCCCGGCAGCGATCGCGAACGAAAAACTCGAAAACACGTCGTCCATGATCTCTGAATCGCCGAACCTCGCAATCGTCACGCCGGCGGGCAGGTTGCGTGCCGAGGGCAGCGCCATCACTTGCGCGATGGCCTCGCCCAGCGGGGTGCTTCCGACGAGGTCGGCCTCGATGGCGACGCGACGCCTGCCGTCATAGCGTTCGATGGTCATCGGCCCCTCGCCGAAGCCGATTTCGGCGACCGTGGCCAGCGGTACGGTGCCGCTCCTGGCTTTGATCCGCAGCATATCGAGAGTCGATAGATCGCCTCGAGCTCGCTCGTCGAGCTGCACGCGGATTGGCACTTGGCGGTCGACGGCCGAGAACTTCGCCAGACGTGCGGAGACATCGCCGATCGTCGCAATCCGCGCCACTTCGGCGATCTGCGTCCCGGAGATTCCAAGATCGGCAGCCTCCTCCAGCCTCGGCAGGATGCGAATCTCCGGCCGGGCGAGAGCCACGGTCGAGACGACATTCGCGAGCACGGACACGTTCTGCCGGGCGTCCCGCTCCACCGCGAATGCCGCTTGCTCGACCGCGGCGCCATCGCGTCCGGACAGGATCAGCGTGAATTCGCGTCCGCCGCCGCCGTTGCCGAAGCTGTAGCGAAGATCCGGGATCGCGCCGAGCGCCGCGCGCATGTCGTGCTCGAAGGCCTTCTGGCCGTGCGACCGGTTGCTGCGCGCAACGAGGTCGACGATGATGGTGGCCTTGCGCACGTCACCCGCGGTGACGCTCAGCCCGTGGGCGCCGGCGGTGCCGCCGACCGCATAGACGCTCCTGACTTCCGGCCGCTTCTTGAGCAGGGCCGTGATGCGGTCCGTGGCGGCCACGGTATCCGCGATCGTCGAGCCCGGTGGCAGCTCGATCAGGAGAACCGAACGCGACAGGTCATCGGTTGGCAGAAAGCCGAGCGGCAAGGCACCTGCGACCATCAACGAGCCCAGGAAGACCAGGCCAGCAAACGCGAGCGTGACGAAGCGGTGGCGAAGCGACCATTCGAGCATGCGGAGATAGTGCCGCATGAGCACTCCATGCCCTTCGGAATGGCGCCGAGGGGCGCGAAGGAAATATGCCGCAAGCAGCGGCGTGATCAGCCTTGCGACCAGCAAGGAAAACGTGACTGCGATGGCGACCGTGAGGCCGAACTGCTTGAAGTATTGACCGGCGATGCCGTCCATGAGGCTGACCGGCATGAACATGGCGACGATGGTCATGGTCGTCGCGACGACCGCGAGTCCGATCTCGTCGGCCGCCTGGAGCGAGGCGCGATAGGCTGATTTGCCCATCCGGATGTGGCGGACGATGTTCTCGATCTCGACGATCGCATCATCGACCAGGATGCCGGTGACCAGCGTGATTGCGAGCAGGCTGACGGCGTTCAGCGAAAACCCGATGATGTCCATCACCCAGAACGTCGGGAGGATCGACAACGGTATCGCGAGCACGGAAATTGCCGTCGCGCGAAGGTCGCGCAGAAAAATCAGCACGACGACGACCGCGAGGATGGCGCCTTCGGTCAACGTCTGCATGGTGGCTCTATAATCGGACTTGGTATAGCGCACCGTGCTGTCGATCTCGGATACGGACAGATCGGGATGCTCGTTGGCGAGTAGCTCCAATCTCTTCCCGACGGCCTCTGCGACGGCCACGTCGGAGAAGCCCTTCGCACGGAAGACACCAAAGGTGACCACCGGTCGTCCATCGAGGCGAGCAAAGCTGCGGGCGTCGGCCGCGCCATCGATGACCGTGGCAATCTCCTTCAACGCAGTCCTTCGGCCGCCGGGCAGCACGATCGCGGTATTGGCCAGTCCGTCGATCGTCGCGGCCCCCGCGAGCATGCGTATGGTCTGCTCTCCCGCCCCCACTTCACCGCGCCCGCCGGAGAGATCGACATTCGTCGCTCGCAGCTGCGCGTTCACGTCCGCCGCTGTGATGCCGAGCGCGATCAGCCGGTCGGGTTGCAGCGATACCCGGATTTCACGATCGGCGCCGCCAGCGCGCTTCACCTGCGCGACGCCGCGAACGCCCTGGAGAGCTCCCGTGATGACGTCATCGACGAACCAGGACACCTGCTCGGCTGTCCAAGCGGGAAACGACACGGCATAGGTGACGATGGCCATCCCTCCGACCTCGACCCGCTGTATCGACGGTTCCTCGATGCTCTGCGGCAGCTCCGACCGGATATTCGCCATCGCGTTCCGGACGTCATTGACCGCACGATCGGCCGGCGTCCCCAGTTGGAATTCGATTGTCGTCACGGACACGCCGTCAGAGATGCTCGACGTGACGTGCTTGGCCCCGACGACCCCGGTGACCGCATTTTCGACGTTCTTCGTGACCTGCGTTTCCAGCTCGCTCGGCGCAGCACCGGTCTGGGCGATCGTGACGGTGACGATGGGGATGTCGATATTGGGCATCTGCGTGATCGGCAGGGTCTTCAGGCTGACCGCACCGAGCACAATCAGGACGCCAAATAGCACCAGCGATGGAATGGGCTTCCGAATCGACCAGGCGGAGATGTTGAGGGCCATCTCAGTCTTCTCCCGCAGATCCGGCATCACTGCGGACCGGCAAGATCCGGTCGCCCGGCCTGACGAAAGCGGCGGCTCGAACGACGACCTCCTGGCCTTCAATCAGCCCGCTTACGATTTCGACACGGGTGCCGCGTGCAAGTCCGGTTTGGACATTGCGGAGTTCGACGACATTGTTGGTCGCGAGCTGAACATAGCTGCCATTCTTGCTGAAGCTGACGGCGGACAGCGGCACGGTGACGGCTTGTCGCTTGCCGAGTGTAATGCTGCCGCGGGCAAAAACACCGGCCCTCATGGCCGCATGGGGAGAGAGCGCGACCGCGACGCGACCGAGACGGCTCGCTTTGTCGACAATGGGATCGACCAGCCGCACGTGGCCGCGGATGGACTGGCTGACGCCGGGCAACCAAACTTCCACGTCCTGGGCCGGCTCGATCTGCGGCAGCACGGTTTCCGGAACCTCGGCATCGAATTCGATCTGACCGTTACGTATGAGGCGGAACAGAGGTTCGCCCGCCGTGCCGGTCACCGCGCCGAGGCGAGCGGCGCGGTGCGAGATGATCCCCGCAGTCGGCGCCTTCAGTTCGGTCCGCGCGATTTTCAGCTCGATCTCACCACGTTGCGCCTCCGCAAACGCTTCCTCGGCCTTGGCCATGCGCAAATTCTCCGCAGCTGCGGTGGACTTTGCCGCGGCGACCTTGGCCTGGGTCTCACGCGCCAGGAGTTGCGCTGGAGATATCGTGCCGGTGGAGTTTAAGGTCAGCGTGCGATTCAACGCGTCGGCCGCTTCGGCTTCGTTGGCTTGCATCTCCGCCATCGAGGCCTGCATCTGCGCGACCGACGCTTGGGCTATCGCGATCATCGCGGTGTTCTGCGCGAGCTGTGTCCGGAGCATCGTGCCGTCGAGGCGAGCGAGCACCTGCCCTGCTTCCACGCGATCGCCAACGTCGGCCAGCAGTTCGACGATGCGCAACCCGTCGACCTCCGCACCGACAACATTCTCCTCGCGGGCCACGAGCGATCCGGTCACGGCCAGCGTCTCGGTGATCGAATGCCGTTCGGCGCGGGCAAGCGTCGTCGCGATCGGTGCCGCACCCGAACGTTCGCCTGCGTCCCGTCGCGGATCGGAGATCTGCGCTGCGGCCGCTTCGACCTGCTGGCGCCTCGCGCCGCTCACAGCGAACATGGCGACGCAGACTGTTACGGCGAGCATTGGGAAGGCGATCCACGCGAACCTCGACAGCGGCCTTTTCACGCGACGACCTTCCTTTGGATCCGACCGCGAAGTCGGCATGACGCCCGACTCCGGCAGTCTGCATCCGCGATCGACTGCGTTCGGAGACGAGCCCGAAGCCCGATTCGAAAATAGGGGCGAATCAACCCGCTCCCGACGTCCCGCGCCTCAGGCCAGCGTCGAAATCGATCGCGCTCAGCGACTTGCAGGCTCCGCAGGAGTCCCGACAAGGTCGAACCTGCGAGGTGGATCTCCCTGAGAGCTGGCTGGCAATCCGGTGGCCGCGAGCTGTTCGACCCGTTCCGCAATCTCGTTACGAGCGTTGTAGCTGGCGAACGCGGCGCGCAGCGCCTGTGCACGCTGTCGGTATTGCGGCGTGGTGAGCACGGCGCGGACCGCCTCGCGAATCTGCGAGGCGGATGGCCGGCCGGTCCCAAGATTGATGCCGGCGCCCGCCCACGCGACGCGCGCGGCAATTTCAGGCTTTTCCTCACTATCCCCGGCGACGACCAACGGCACACCGAGACTGAGCGCGTGATTGACGCCGCCATAGCCGCCATTGGTCACCATGACGCTCACCTTCGGGAGCAGACGGTCGAACGGCAGGAATGTCGCCGCCCTCGCATTGGGCGGCACCACCACCGGGATCGATTCGGTTGGTGGGCCGCCGGTGCACGCGATCACCGTCAGGTCCTCGTTCGCCAAGCCCCTCAGCGTTGGCCCGACAAGCTGCCCAAGATCCTCGTTTGCGAGCGTGCCTTGAGTGACCAGCACGATCGGGCCGGCATTGTCGATCTCGTCCCACCAAGGCGGCGGGCGGAAGCCGGTCGATGGCGGCGGCAGCAGCGGGCCGACGAAGCGGATGCTGCTTGGCATCGTGCCACGCGGATATTCGAACTCCCAGGCCGTCAGCTGCAAATACAGGTCAGGCAGCGTGATCATGCTATCGAACAGGAATGCCGGCAGAGGGCGCGCCCCGATCCTCACGAGGACATCGTTGAAGTATTGCTGCACCGGGCCGAACATCACTTTCTGCAGGTGGCTATTCATCGCAGCATTGCGCGCGCGATCGGCCGGCGTGATGGATGGCGGGAGCGCGGTGCCGAAGAAGGCGGTGTCTGCGCTCGACAGAGCGAGCGCCGTGATCCCAAGCCCGATGATCGGGACTCTTTTTTCCGGCGGGCCCAGCAGAAGCGGAAACGTCCCGCAGAACATCGTATCGGTGATGATCGCATCGAAAGGAAACTCGCGGTGCAAGTCGCGTATCCCGGCGGCCTGATGCGGTATTGCATCCGCAAAGATGTGCTTCAGTCCGAAGGAGAGCAGCGCGGGACCAGGTGCAATCTTGCGGCGTTCGGGAAAGTGCTCGTCGAGTTTCCGATAATCGTGATCGATCTCCGGGCGAAACGCGACGAATCGTGCGCCGGTCGCCTCCACTCGCTCCCTGAACAGACTGCCGGTATTGACGACGACCTCGTGGCCCCGACTCACGAGGAGTTGGGATACGGCCAACAAAGGAAAGACGTGACCAGGTAGCGCCGTAGCCGCGATGAGAAACCGCGCCATGTTGTGCTCTCCCCTATCCTAACCCACCAACCGATCGCCGTTTATTCCGCTGTTTCCGGCAACCGAACATCAGGCACGGTTTCCACAAGCCGCAGATTGCCAAAATAGCGATCGAGAAGGGCCGAACTGACCGGACCGATCGGCGCGCCCACCGCAGCCAATTGTTGCTGCGTGAGGTCCGAGGTCACTTCCGGGTGCGATCGCGACGTATCCTCTTTTGACAGGATCGACAGGATGGCCGCCAGATCGTTGTCCTGTGTTTCGGCCAGCCGCCGTCGCCCGATGTCGATCCATTGATCAAGCGGCACGATTTCGATCGGAACGCCGAGCCGGCGGAAGATGCGTGGGACCTCGCGTACATCAACGGGTTGACTGTTCATGAGATGATAGACACTGCCCCAGGACGCTTCGCTGCCCGCGAGCCGGACGATCGCTCGCGCGACGTCATCGGCCGGCGTCATGTTCAGCCTGAAGTCCAGGTCGGGAATTGCGCCAAGTTCCGCATAAAGCCGGACAATGCGCCACATCAGGTCCGTTTCGTTGCAGATGCCATTGGCGCGATCACCGGTGACGCTGCTCAGGCGATAGATCGCCAGCGGCAGGCCGCGAAGCTGCGCTTGCCGGACAAGCGTGTCGCCGACCCACTTGCTTTGGCTATAGCCGCTCGTGAGTCCCTGCCACGAGGTCAGATCAGTGAGTTCCGACACCGGCCCGGCCTGAAACTTGTCGATCACCGCAAGGGTGGACACATAGTGCAGCCGCTTTGGTCGTCCACTCGCGGTCCAATCGAGCAGCGTGAGGACGCTGTCGACATTGGCGGGTTTGAGCGCCGCATAATGACGGAGGAAATCGACGTTCGCGCCGCAATGATAGATCGCCTCGCACTCGTCACGCACAATGCGGATTCCCCTTTCATCGAGTCCGAGCGCCGGATGTCCGAGATTTCCGGTCAGAACCTCGATGCGATGCTCGTCCCCGCTCACCGAAAGCTTTCGCTTGTCGAGCGCCTGCCGCAAACGGGCTTCGCCGGATTGCCGATCAGCGGCGCGGACGTGACACACGATCTGCGCATCCGTCTCCTGGATCAGCGCGGAGAGAAGGTGACTACCGACAAAGCCGGTCGCTCCCGTCAGAAAAATGCGTTTGGGGTTCTGCGGCGCCCGCCCGCCGGTCAGCCTGACATGCGCCGGCAGGAGAATGTCGTGCGACAAGTCCACGGCGCCCGTCGAAGATCCATCAGGGTCGAGCCGTTCAGCGAGCCCGGCGATGGTCGACACTTCAAACAGCGTCGCAAACGGCAGCTCGACTCCAAACGCAGCCCGGATGTTGGAGACCAGATGCGTCACCAGCAGCGAATGGCCGCCGAGATCGAAAAAGCTGTCATGAATCCCGACGCGCTCGAGCCCGAGGGTCTCGGCGAACAGAGCGCAGAGTTTCTCTTCCTGTGCCGTCCGCGGCGGGGTGTATTCGGTCACCGGCTGGTGGTCAGGAACAGGCAAAGCGTTGCGATCGAGCTTGCCGTTGGGGGTGAGTGGCAGCGCGTCGAGCACGACGAACGCGGCGGGAACCATGTAGTCCGGCAGGGTGCGCGTAAGATGTTGGCGCAGCATCATGGCATGCGGTGCATGACCAGCAGCGGGAACGACATAGCCGACGAGGCGCCTATCGCCGGCACGATCTTCGCGAGCGATGACGGCAGCCTGGGCGACGCTCTCATGCTGACCGAGCGTGGCCTCGATCTCACCGGGCTCGATCCGGAAGCCGCGAATCTTGACCTGATGGTCGGCACGGCCAAGAAAATGCAGCGTGCCTTCCGGCCGCCATCGCGCACGGTCGCCGGTACGGTACATGCGGCTGCCCGGCGGACCGAACGGATCGGCGACGAAACGCTCGGCGGTCAGGCCCGGACGGTTGAGGTAGCCGCGCGCCAGACCGCTGCCGGCGATATAGAGCTCGCCCGCCACCCCGACCGGAACAGGCTGCAAACCATCGTCCAGAACATAGACCCGCGTATTCCAGATCGGATGCCCAATCGGCGGATCCGCCGCGCCGGAGAGCGGCATGCTCATCGTGGCGCAGATCGTCGTTTCCGTCGGCCCATAGGCGTTGATCATCCGCCGCCCTTCCGACCAGCGCGCGACCAGATCGGGCGGACAGGCATCGCCGCCAACGATCAGCGTGCGCAACTGCGCGAGCTGCTCGGTCGGCATGCCGGCCAGAACCGCCGGCGGAATAAGCGCGTGGCTGACGGCGTAGCGGGTCAGCGTATCGGCAAGTACCTTGCCGGCCACGAGGCCAGCCTGCGGAACGACAAGCGCAGCTCCAGCGGGAAACGCCATGAGCACTTCCATGATCGACGCGTCGAAACTGGATGAGGAGAATTGCAGGACGCGCGAGTCAGGCGTGATGCCGAGCCGCTCGATCTGAGCTTCGACAAGGCTCGTGATGCCAGTATGCGAGACGACGACGCCTTTTGGGATTCCCGTCGAGCCAGAGGTGTAGATGACGTAGGCGGAGTTGACCGGGGTCAGCGGCGCGATGCGATCCTGGTCCCGCGGGTTGGTGTCGGGCTGGCGGGCAAGAAGGTCGGCGGTGTCGGGATGATCCAGCAGCAGGCGCCGGCCCGCCTCGGGCAGGCGCTCGGCAATGGCATTGCTGGTGACCAGGCACACCGGCCTGGCGTCGGCGAGCATGAAGGCCAGACGGTCAGCCGGATAGTCCGGATCGAGCGGCAGATAGGCGGCGCCGCTCTTGGCGATGGCAAGCAGGCCGACGATCAGCTCCGCCGAGCGCGGCAGGGCGAGCGCGACGATCTGCTCGGGACCAGCGCCTTGTGCGATCAGCAGATGCGCCAGCCGGTTGGCGCGCGCATTGAGGACAGCGTAGCTGAGCGTGGTATCCTCGCACACCAGCGCGGTGGCGTCACCGCGCCGCGCGACCTGAGCCTCGATCAGCGACGGCAATGTCGTCGGCGACACCGCGCGGACCGTGTCGTTCCACTCCACCAGCACCCGGCGCCGCTCCGCCGCATCAAGAATGTCAATTGCGCCAATCGGCCGACTGGGATCCTGTGCAATCGCCTCGACAAATCTCACGAGACGCTGCTGATGACAGGCCAGCTCCTGCGCGGTGTAAAGAGCAGGATTGGCGTCGAAATCAATTCGAAGCCCTTTCCCATCACCGCGGTCGTAGACGAAAATCGCAAGGTCGTCGCCGGAGCCATTGCACAGGTTGTGCGTCGTTGCGGAATGGCCGCCGAAGCAGAGATCGTAGTCGAATGGTTCGATATTGATGACCGTCGTAAAAAGGTGCCCGTTCGTGGAAAGCAGGTTGAGGTCCCGTCTGAGGTCCTCGTATCTGTAGCATTGGTGTCGTATAGCGTCGCGAACTCGCCTCCCCACGTCGCGAATTAGAGACGTCGCGCTCATGTCCGGACTCATGGCCAAACGGAGCGGCACCGCGTTGGCGACCATGCCGGGAACACGCCGCAGCCGTCCCTTGGGCCGGGCTGTCACTGGCAGGCCGATGACCAGATCGTCGATCCCGGTCACGCGATAAAGATAGGCTGCGGTCGCGGCGATGATGATCTGTGGAAGACTTGCGCCGCTGGCCTGCGCCGTTGCGCGCAGCGCCGCCACACTTTCCGCCGAGAGATGGATTGTCTGACGGAGAAGGCCACCGACATTCTGCCTCCGCTGACCGGCGAGACTAAACGCAGCCGGGCGATCGGCGAACTGTTTCAGCCAGTACTCGCGGTCGCGTGCAAATCGTTCGGAGCTTCGATACGCGTTCTCTTCCTCAAGGAGAAGCGCCAAGGGACCGAACGTACTTTGTCCGGGAGAGCGTCCCTCGGTGAGCGCCGTGTAGATCTCGGCGACGCGCCGGGCGAACAGCCCGCCGGTGAAACCGTCCATGACGATATGATGGCTGCGATGATACCAGAAATAATGATCCGCCGCGGCCTTGAACAGGGCGCAGGTCCAAAGCGGCCCTGTCAGCAGATCGACCGGCCGAGTCAACTCTGCCATCATCCAGCTTTCAGCCGCCGCCCGCGGGTCAGGTTCGGAGCTGACATCGATGAACGGAAAGGTCGTGTTCAAGGTGCGCGAGACCGTCTGGCGGATTCCGTCTCGCTGCTCGATGAACCGCACTCGCACGGTGTCCGCTTCCATCCCGGCTTGCCGCAAGGCTGCCTCGAACAACACGGGATCAATCGGCCCGTGGATCTCTATGGACTCCGCAAGATTGAATATCGAATCCGACGAGCCGAATTTCTGCGCAAACCACATGCCCGTCTGAGCCGCGGAGAGTGGCAACACCTGTGAAAACTCGTTGATCGCGTTCACGACTTCCCCACCGATGTATGAGTTAAGAGAATGTTCGAATATCGATGCTGTGGCTATGCCGTACGGTTGTGACCGCGGGCTCTCGGACGCATGTCCGTCCAGTTCGTGTCGATGTAGTCGATGCAGGCCTGGCGGCTGTTCTGTGCGCAGACCGCAGACCAGCCGGCCGGGACCTCCGCTGCTGCGGGCCACAGCGAATGTTGTCCTTGATCATTGACCAGGACGACGAAGCTGCCGCCCTGATCGTCGAAAGGATTGCTCACGTCTCGTGCTCCGATTTCGGCGAGGGATTGCGCTCAGTTCGATGCTGACGATCAGGCTGCAGCCGCGTGCGCGACGCCCAACCGTGCTTCGAGCTGTCGAAGGGTTTGTGTGGACACGTGAAGCTGTCCAGCCATGGCGATGGTGTCGCCGATCCGGCGCGCGGGACCGAGGCGCTCGAGTCGCCAGCCGGACCGCCGCAGGACACGCTCCATACCCACGTCGACGACGCAGGCGATGGTGTTTATGTCGTTCGACAGGCTGACTTTCAGAACCCCGATCAGCAACTCGTAGGTCGTTCGCGATATGCCCGATTGAGTAACGGCGGTGTTTCCGCTCACCGCAAATCTGCTGGCTTCCCACACGCGTCCTCCGCAAGGTACGGCTGCTCTGGTCACAAGGGACGGGAAGATATCGCGAAGCATATTCGGACCGGTCGTCGGCAGAAGGCGGACACAACCGTTCAGGATACCGTGTCTGTCCATCGAGAGCAGATAGCGGGGCGACAAGGCGTCATATTTGTCGACCTCAAGTTCGCCGCTGACGATGACGTCCCAACCCAGGCGGTCCTTGAAGACCGTCTTCCGAAGGCGATGCATTTGGTACAAGCTGCTGATGTGGCGTCCTGCATTGTCTTTCGTGACAATTCGAAGCATCTGGGTCCCCGTCCCGTCCGTCAGGCTGGACATTATCCGGCAGCTACATCAACTCGAGCTGTCTACCTTTGCAGGTATCCTGCGGTCTGCGACTGCCCTACAATTCGGTCTCAGTGTCGTTGACTCTCTCCGTTCGGTAGACGGAGCTGACGAGAACTAAGAAGACGAGACGGAAGATCGACACGGTGCTGAAGGCGACGATCGCCTTGGCGGCGTTACTCGAACAAGTGAGCATGACCGATCTGGGGCTATGCTACGAGGCGCCCCCCAACCAGATCGTACCTCGAAGCGTCAGCTCTTGGATGGGGCGCCACTTGCTCATCGGATGCCTGCGATCGATTGCGTGAGCCGCGCCGTGCTGAATTGGCGCCTGTACGATACGGTGCAAGTGCCGTTCTGCGTTGATGCCGCGGAAGACGCGCCGTCGCGGCTCGGCAAGCCGCTCATCTTCGACAGCGCCAGGACAGCTAAGTTCACCAGCACGGCCTCCAGCGTACTGGCGACCACTGGCATCCGGCCATCCGCAGCCCTATGGTGGTCGCGCGCGCCGGCGCCTCAGCAAAGACGGCGGATATGGCGGACAACACCGAACATGCGTCGCCCACACACCCAAGGTCTTACCGACGGACGCAGACTCAATGGTCCTGCTCCTGGACTCCACTTCCAAGAATCGCTCCAAGGAGAGCAAGAGGAGCAGGACACGGTCTCCGAGACACACCTACCAGACACACATCGGCAAGCGCAGGTGCCGCTACTCTCAGGTCACGGCACCTTAGACTGCCCGACGGATGGCTACATGCCGATGATATCGTACGCCAGTCCCTTGGCGACCGCCTGTTGTACGGTCGCAACTCCGAGCTTGCGCTTGGCGTTCTGGGTATGAAACACAACCGTTCGCCGACTGACGTTGATGATTTCTGCCGTATCCAAAGCGCTCTTTCCGCGAGCGGCCCATTGCAGGCAGATCCTCTCGCGCTGAGTCAAGCATGGACGAAGCGGTGACGCGGGCGTGGGCGTTACGTCCCGCAATCGAGCATAGAGGTAGATCGCAATGAGATGCAGCTCATGGCGGTACTTGCTGATTTGGGCTTCGAACGCCGAACGGGCCTCGCAAGCAGCGAGCGTGAGCGTTGCAACCTTGCCCTGACGATCATGGATCGGAATCGTGACACCATGTCGAATCTCGAACTCGCTGGCCTCTTCCAAGAACCACTTCTGCCGATTGTTTAGCGCATCGAATTGATCAGTTGACCACGCGAAGGGAAGCGTTGTTGCAACCGAGCGGGCGATCACCGGATCGATCCTGTCGTACCGATTTGCACGGTACTGCTCCACCCAGGCGCTCGGATAGGTCGTGATTGCCAGCGCGTCATCCTCGTCGCCGCGCGGCGCGAAACTGAGATAGGCGAAGCATGGGAAGCCATATTGCTCCAAGGTTTGTCGCAAAAGATTCTCAATTTCATGCGTGGTGTCGCATGTCGGGAGATTCTGAACGAACTGTTCAAATATCCTCATGCGCCCCCCTACCCAAAACAGCCTTGCCCTTCTTCAAGCTGATCCAGAACCGATTTGCGTGATGTGGCGACACTTCTGGTCCCTCTTGGCGATATTGCCGTCGGACCATTGCATTGGCGGTGAAGATCATCGTGCCTACTGACCGTTGGTTACTTACTGAATTTTGAGAGCCGTCCGGAGAATTTCCTCCACGTTCACGACATTCGCAACACCATCTAAGGTTGTATAAAAACCTCCAAGTTCTACATCTACACCATCAGACGACTCCGAAGCGTTCGCAGAACTCACGCTGAGCTCACGGAGTGATGCCCGTAAGTTGATAGTAGAGCGGCGCGTTCAGAGGTCGCTAATCAAAATCGCGCGACGTTCACATTTGGAACAACGATTGGAAGACTCGGTCTTAGTTGTGGCCATGGCCTCCGCCGAGATTGTCCGATCTGCGGACATCATATAGCCATCGATCTGTCTGCAGCGAACTGTGATAAACTACGAGTATCCTCGGGAGTCGCTCATGACTGAGTCACTCCGAAGCGCCAGCAGACGATATTCATCGGGTGATCGTCTATCGGACCCCGGCTCTTGAGCGAAGAATCGAGAGGGATGATCAGGATCCCTGCAATCGATTGACGATCAGCATGTGAGTCATTTTTTCAAGACGGACCAGAACAATCCGCAGCTCAGTTCGAGAGCCCCCCCTTCGAGCGTGCGCATGGAGACTACTGAGCATGCACATTCTGGTCATGACGGAGCAGGATATTTCGGCTCGGCCGTTTGTCGGCAGACTTGGTTTTAATTTTGGCGTCAAGGCCGTTGCCGTAGACAACTTATGATAGCAATTCGACCTTGCTTGCCGAGCATCCCAACTACGCGTTGAGAATACCGACCTCCGCGAGGCGGATGCCTCATCGCCCGTCGTCATCAAGAACAGATCGGACATTCGTTCGTCTATCGCGCAGGACAGCTGTCGACAGATCGTTCAACAACACAAATCGGTTTTCACACAAGTGTTGTAGGCACGCCCGCCCTGCTCGCGTCCACGCACCGCGAGCTCGACAACAATCCCCTGCCCACCAGACGATTTCGGTTGATCCACGCTTCTGCCGACGACGTCCTCGGTTCACGGGGAGAGGCCGGACGTCTCTCCGAACGCGCAATATGTTCCGAGTCAACGTCACGACAAGCCAATGAGCTTCTGACCGCTAACAACATCGATGCTGGCGGGTCTCGGGGTATCATCAGCAGATCGGCGAATGATTGTCCTTTTCTTCAATCCCATCTCTGTGGCGGAGGATAATGAGGACTGATTCGCTTGGCTTCACGTCGCTCGAAAATTGGGGTGAGCAGATCTGATCCATGGGCGTTGTGGTTCTGGCAACCTCGATGCTGTCGCTGATCCCGGTCATTCGCGGCCTGCTCGATGTGCCGATCGAGGCAGCCTGGCTGCTGTTGCTTGCGGGAAGTGGCCGCTATCTTTTTGCCACGACACGCTTCGGAATCTGTCTCGCAACGCAGGCAGGGACGTTGCCACATTCGGACTGCTGCTGATGCTGGCGCTCCGGCCGGCAGGTGCCGTCGGGCACGTGGACGCCGCGCGCAAGCATGCCTGACGGGATCCGATCTATCCTGCTCGCTGAATCGGGCGCGCATCTCGTCTCGATGGCGCCAGCGATAAAGTGGGCGAGCTGCTCGGTAGCGATCTCAGTCCAGCCCACGCTCGTGGCTGAGACGGACCATCTCGTCGATGAACATCTGCTTCTGCTTGTCATCCAGGCTGGTGAAGAGCGGCTCCGCCGCGTCGGACACCGCGCGCTGGTCGGCGGCGCGATCGACCAGGAACTGCGCCTCGTTGCGCATCTGCTCGATGATGTCATCCGGCGGATCTCGCTTCGACCGCGCGATGCGCAGGTTCAAGCGATCGGCGCCGTTGCGGCCAAGCGCGTGCATCGCATTCGCGAACGGTGCCCAGTTCTTTTCCTGCTCCGCGGTGAGGTTGAGACCGACCTTCAGACGCTCGACATTGCTGTCGCTGTTGGCGACGATCTGCTCGGCGGTCAGTTGCGGCGTACCTTGTTGCGTCAGCATCGGCGCGGCCTTGGCAGGCTTGCTGGCCTTGGCGACCTTGGACGATTTGCCCTTCTTGGCTTCCGCCGGTGGGTTGCCCTCCGGCGGAGCTGCGCTGCGCGGGTTGGGCTGTGCCTCATTTCCGGTGAGTACCCCGGTAACGCCGGTGACCACGCCGACGACCCCGCCGATCGCGCCGCCCAGCACCCCGCCAACCGGACCGGCGGCCCTGTTGCCCTCGCGAGCCCCCTGCTCCATGCCCTTGAACAGGCCTTGCGCGTCAACCTGACGCGGCAGGCACACAAGCCCCGCCAGCACCACTCCGACTCCTGCCGCAATGCACAGCAACGGGCGCCGCCGGCTGGCCGGTTGCTTCGTGATCATCCGTTTCACGATCATCAGTGAAGG
Source organism: Bradyrhizobium denitrificans (assembly GCF_013179005.1). Classification (NCBI taxonomy): domain Bacteria; kingdom Pseudomonadati; phylum Pseudomonadota; class Alphaproteobacteria; order Hyphomicrobiales; family Nitrobacteraceae; genus Bradyrhizobium; species Bradyrhizobium denitrificans. Next base: position 244,321 of record NZ_JABFDP010000009.1, read on the forward strand.
CTCCGCACGACAGGGCCTGACCGGACGGAGCCGACGTCAGTGAGTGGGCGCTGTGATTCCTGCTCAGTGTAGCGTTGCCGCAGCGCGCAAGTCCATGTCCGCATGCGGTTAGCCTCGCGCTCCCCGCGAGGCCTCCGCCGTGAAAGCACCGTCAGCTCTGATTTGCATTGCAGCGGCCGATCGCTGCACCGCGATCGCGACACGCTGCCGCAGCACCGCGTACCCGCCATTAGTTCAAGGGTTTGCCTCACCTGCTTTCTCGACAGTGGCGTGCAATTCTGCTCTGATTGCATTCAAGCGAAATCCGTGCGCGCATGACGCGACGCAATAACTAACAAGACGGATTCGCATCAACCGCATGCTTGGCTCACCAGGGAGGGAACGCCATGTCACGGAGGAAGCTGAACCGCCGACAATTCGTTGCTGCGACCGCTGCCAGTTCCGCGGTCATGATCGCCGCCCCCTATGTTCGCGGCGCCTATGCCGCAGGCAAGCTCTCGATGGGATTCTGGGACCACTGGGTTCCCGGTGCCAACCAGGCCTCGACCGATCTCGTCAATGAGTGGGCCGCCAAGGAAAAGGTCGAGGTGTCGATCGACTACATCACCAGCCAGGGCAAGAAGATCGAGCTGACCATCGCCGCGGAAGCCGCGGCGAAATCGGGACACGATCTGATCGCGATGCCGACCTGGTGGCCGCATGCGCATGCCGAGCTGCTCGAACCGGTCAACGACATCATGGGACCGATCATCCAGGAGAACGGCGAGGTGAACGGCACCGTCAAGTATCTGGGGCAATCGGGCGGCAAATGGCTCGCGGTGCCCGCCTGCGTCGGCAGCCAGATCAAGGGTCCCTGCACCCGCATCGACCTGATGAAGAAGCACGCCGGGATCGACGTGCAGGAGCTCTACCCGGCCGGCAGCCCGCCGAAAGCGGACAGTTGGACGACGGAAACTTTCCTGAAGGCGGCGGAAGCCTGCCAGAAGGCCGGCGTTCCCTTCGGCATCGGCCTCGGCGAGACCACCGATAGCGTCGATTCCGCAGGCGCCTTTTTCCAGGCGTTCGGGGCCGAGCTGGTCAATGCCAAGGGCGATGTCACCGTGAAGACCGACGCCGTCCGCCAGGCGCTCGAATTCTACAAGCGGCTGATCGCGGCGCTGCCGCCGGATGTCGCCTCATGGGACGACGCCTCGAACAACAAATGGCTGGTGTCGGGCAAGGGCGCCATGATCATGAATCCGCCAAGCGCCTGGGCGGTGGCCAAGCGCGACGCGCCGCAGATCGCCGAGCAGTGCTGGACCCACGGCTTCCCGGCCGGACCGAAGGGCCGCTTCGCGCCATTCCTGCCCTACTTCTGGAGCGTCTGGTCGTTCTCCAAGAACAAGGAGGCCGCCAAGAGTCTGATCGTCCATCTGTCCAAGCCGGCCTCGATCGAGAAGATGGTGGTCGCCAGCGGCGGTTATGACCTGCCAGCCTATGAGAAGCTGACCACGCTCAAGGTCTGGCAGGAGCAGGGACCGCCAAAGGGTACGCTCTATCACTACCCCAATCCCTACAATCATCAGACGCTGTCGATCGCGGCCTCCCCTGCTCCGCCCAAGATCGCGCAGCAGATCTACGCACAGGCGACGATGACCAAGATGTGCCTGCGTTATGCCCAGGGCGAGAAGATGGAAACGACGCTCGCCTGGGCCGAGGGCGAGTGCGAAGGCTTCATGCGCAGCTGAGCGGCCCTCTCGCAAATCCGGCGGTCCGCATCGCGCGGGCCGCCTCCCTCCGCGCATTGTCTTGCCCGCCCAGTGAAACCCGGCCTGCCGGGAGTCTCACGAGGAGCCTGTTCTCATGGTTGATGCCGCGATCGGCGAAGACACCGTTGCCCGCCCGCGCAGGGCCGCCACCCGCAGAGGCCTCCGCCATGCGCTGAAGCGAAAATCGACCGTCGCCTTCCTGCTGACCCTGCCGCTGATCCTGCTGATCACGCTGCTCGTGGTGTATCCCGCGGCCTATTCGGTGCATCTGGCGACCCTGAACAAGTCGATGCAGCGCTTCGTCGGCTTTGGCAATTTCGAGTTCCTTTTCAAGCGCGACACGTTCTGGCTGGTCGTCAAGCAGTCCTGCATCTTCGCGATCACGGCGGTGGTGTTCAAAGCCCTGATCGGTTTCATCGTCGCGCATTTCGTGCATAACATCCCGGCCAAGGGGCAGCGCAAATGGCGCGGCATGCTGCTGGTGCCCTGGGTGATCCCGCCGGCGATGAGCACGCTCGCCTGGCTGTGGCTGTTCGACCCGTCCTACAGCGCCTTCAACTACACGCTCGCGTTTTTCGGCATCGGTCCGATCCCGTGGACGGGCGACGCCGCCTGGGCACGGTTCTCGGTGATCCTGGTCAATGTCTGGTATGGCGCGCCGTTCTTCATGATCATGTATCTGGCGGCGCTGAAATCGGTGCCGGAGCAACTCTACGAGGCCGCCGCCATCGATGGCGCCAATTGGTGGCAGCGGATCTGGTTCGTGACACTGCCGATGATGCGCAACATCATCGCCATCACCACGCTGTTCTCGCTGATCGTGACGTTCGCGAATTTCGACATCGTCCGAATCCTCACCGCCGGCGGCCCGCTCGACAAGACGCACATCTTCGCGACCTGGGCGTTCCGCGTCGGTATCGAGGGCAGCGATATCCCGCTCGGCGCCAGCGTCTCGCTGTTCATGGTGCCGATCCTGGCGGTGGCCGCGATCTTCATCCTGCGCGATGTCTCCAAGCGGGGGAACGAGTCCTGATGAGCACGATGACCGTCGACAAGGCCGGCCCGACCCGCACCGTCAAATACGGCTCGATGAGCCGCGACCGCGCCTGGGCGCTGCGCTGGTCGTATTTCTTCCTGACGCTGTTTGCGATCTTCTCGCTGGTGCCGCCGCTTTATATGCTGATCACATCATTGAAGGGCAGCGCGGAGATCTCCGCCGCGACCAATCCGTGGTGGGTGTTCCATCCGACCCTGGAGAACTATGCCGGGCTTTTGACCTCGAACCAGTTCCTGCGCTTCTTCTTCAACTCGGCGATGGTCTCGATCATCGTCGTGATCATCACCATGTTGATCAGCATCCCCGCCGCGTTCGCGCTGTCACGGATGAAGTTCTGGGGCTCGGCCACGCTCGCCACCGGCGTGTTCCTGACCTATCTGATCCCGGACAGCCTGCTGTTCATTCCGCTGTTCAAGATGTTCGCGCTGATCGGCGACGTCACCGGCATCCAGCTGATCAACCGCTGGTACGTGTTGCTGTTCATCTATCCGACGCTGACGGTGCCGTTCTGCACCTGGATCATGATCGGCTATTTCGCCTCGATCCCGAAGGAGCTCGACGAGGCCGCGATCATCGACGGCGCCTCCTGGCTGCAGACCTTGACGCGCATCTTCATCCCGGTCGCCCTGCCCGGCCTGATCGCCGCGACGATCTTCGCCTTCACCGTATCCTGGGCGCAGTTCCTCTATCCGCTGGTGTTCACGACCTCGGCCGACCAGCTGGTGCTGCCGGTCGGCATCGTCACCACGCTGATCAAGGGTGATGTCTTCAACTGGGGGCAGATCATGACCGGCGCGCTGCTCGGCGCCGCGCCGCCCTTGATCATCTACGCATTCCTGATGGACTACTACATCGCCGGACTGACGGCCGGCGCGACCAAGGGTTGATGAGGGGTTGACCACAGATGGCTGAAGTGAGCTTGCGCAAGGTCGTGAAACGCTACGACGACGTCGAGGCGGTCAGGGGCATCGATCTCGACATCGCCGACCACGAATTCGTCGTGCTGGTCGGCCCATCCGGTTGCGGCAAGTCCACGACGTTGCGGATGATCGCAGGACTGGAGGACATCTCCGACGGCGACATCACCATCGGCGGCGATGTCGTCAACGACGTGCCGCCGAAGGATCGCGACATCGCGATGGTGTTCCAGAACTACGCGCTCTATCCGCATATGACGGTAGCCGAGAACATGTCGTTCGGGCTGCGGCTCAAACATTATCCAAAGGCCGAGATCAAGAGCCGCGTGGCGGAGGCCGCGCGCATGCTCGACATTGCAGACCTCGTCGACCGCAAGCCGAAACAGCTTTCAGGCGGCCAGCGCCAGCGGGTGGCGATGGGCCGCGCCATCGTGCGCAATCCGAAAGTGTTCCTGTTCGACGAGCCGCTGTCCAATCTCGACGCCAAGCTCCGCGTGCAGATGCGCATCGAGATCAAGAAGGTCCACCAGAAGGTCCGCACCACCACGGTCTACGTCACCCACGACCAGGTCGAAGCGATGACGCTCGCGGACCGCGTCGTTGTCATGAACAAGGGTCGCATCGAGCAGATCGGTACACCGAACGAGCTGTATCATCATCCGGCCACGCGCTTCGTCGCCGGCTTCATCGGCTCGCCCGCGATGAACTTCCTGCCGTGCCGGCTGGAGGAGACCGATGGCCGGCTCCATGTGCGGCTCACCGACCGCATCGCCTTCCCGCTTCCGCCGCTGCGCGCTGCGCGCTATCAATCCGTGTCGCGGAATGACCGGCTGCTGCTCGGCATCCGGCCGGAGCATATCACCGAGACCAAGCCGCATGCCGAGCCGGGAGTCGAGCCCTTCGAGGCCATGCTCGACGTCACCGAGCCGATGGGCATGGAAACCCTGGTCTACTTCGGCCTGAACGAGGCACCGGTTTGCGGCCGGGTCAGTCCCAATGCAGGCGCGCGAGATGGCAGCCCTCTGCGCATGGCAATGGACCTCAACAACATGCACCTGTTAAATGAGGCGACCGGGCTCGTGATCTGACGAGCACAAGAAGCTTCAAGGGCAGGACATGACCACCAGGACGGCAACCAACAAGAACAAGATCCTCGTCACGGAATCCTTTTCGGCCAAGGGCCGCGCACTGCTCACGGCGCGCGACGATGTCGAGATGATCGAGTTCCCCAACATGATCTCGGCGGCTGATTTCTCTGCGCTGCTCAAATCCCATGCGCCCGTCCACGGTGTCGCGCTCGGCGCCACCCGCTTCGGCGAGCCGGAGCTGCTGGCGGCCGGCGACATGAAGGTCGTGACCCGGATCGGCGTCGGCTTCGACGCGGTCGACGTTCCCGCGCTGTCGAAGCACAAGGTGCCGCTGATGGTAGCCGGCACCGCGAACTCGCCGTCGGTCGCCGAACAGGCTCTGTTCATGATGCTGACGCTCGCCAAGCGCGCCAACGAGATGCATGCGATGGTCAGAGACGGCACCTGGGACAGCCGGCTCGGCGTGCTGCCGTTCGATCTCTACGGCAAGACCGTGCTGATCATCGGCTTCGGCCGCATCGGCACCCGGACCGCCAAGCGCTGCCAGGCGATGGAGATGCAGGTCCTGGTCTATGACCCCTACAAGCCCGCGGCCGACATTACCGCTGCCGGCTGCGAGCCGGTCGCCGATCTCGACGCCGCGTTGCCGCGCGCCGACTTCGTCAGCATCCATTGTCCGAAGACGCCGGAGACCATCGGCCTGTTCAATGCCGCCCGTCTCAGGCTGATGAAGCCCACCGCCTACCTGATCAACACCGCGCGCGGCGGCCTGATCGACGAAGCCGCGCTGTACGACGCGCTCTCGTCCGGCCGGCTGGCCGGCGCCGGTCTCGACGTATTCGAGCAGGAGCCGCCGCCGGTCGGGCATGCGCTGCATGCGCTGCCCAACGTGATCATGGCGCCCCACGTCGCCGGCGTCACCCGTGAAGCCGTCGATCGCATGAGCGAACAGACCGCGCGCAATATCCTCAGCGTGCTGGATGGCGATCCGATCCGTCAGAACGTCATCAATCAGGACGTTTTAGATGTCAAATAAGACATTGATATCGAATGCAATATAGCGAAATCTCAGACCTAAGATCTGATTTGGGGTAACGCCAGGGGTAACAAGGTTGAGGGGCATGCATCCATTTTTGCCCCTAGATACGACAAAGGGCCCCGCCAGGGTGAGCGGGGCCCCTATCGAAGAACGACGCAAAATGTCAGGCGGCCGTCGCGGCCGCCAGCCGATGTTCATCCATGTGCAGTGCGAAGGCGACCAGGCCGTGGACGTCGCCGGTGTCCATCTCGTTCAGGCGGACGACCTCGCGCTTTCCATCTAGGCCGGCCGCGGTGAAGGCTGGCGTCAGCACGACCGCCCGCGCGGCGTCGAGCACCTGGTACCAGATGCGCTCGATCTCGGGGTGGTCCTCGTCTACGTGATGCAGGCGATCCCACTCCCCCCACAGTCGGCGATGGCGGTCGATCAGCAGGAGAAGATCAGCGTCGGGATTGCGGCCAGGGGATTTCTTGGACATGCGCAGACCTCATGTTCAAAGTGGCTGGTCTCTGACCGCGGGGCCTGCGAAATTCCAAGTTCGGCTCTGAAAAATTGCCTCAGAAGAAGCGGCGCGTCAAACAAATATTACATGCGAACACATGCACTAGGTCAGTGCATTGGTTCGGTGAATGCAGTCGAGAGTGGCGTCAGCTTGAATGAGGAGCCGCGAATAGCAAAACCCCTCGCTCGGAGTGCGCCCATCATCTGAGCGACAAACTTCAGTACATCTTCCCGGTCGTCATCGTCGCGAAGCCCTTCTGCGCGTCCTCGAGCGCCTTGTTGAGGTCACCCCGTAGCGTCCTGATCTTTTTCACCTGGGTGTCGTAAGCAGCATCGGCAGCCTTGCGCAACTCGTCTGATGAGCTCCGCCGATCCGCTTCGATCTTGCGGATTTATGTCTCGCCAATCTCGATAGCGGCTTGCAAATCGCCCGCCTTTTTCAGAGCGATTGCGAGGTTTGTTTTGAACATGAGAATTGAGACGGCGCCTCCTCCAAACCGATAGTTCACTAGGTTGGCCCTTCATTATTGGCAGAACGACCACAGAAACTCCGGCGTGCTAGGCCGGACGTCGTCGACGTCAGTCTGAGCCTCCAGCGCAGTGACCTGCACGCAAGCGACGCCACTGGCTTTCAGGAGGGCAAGCGCCAGCCGTTGATTGATGTCACTCATGCACTTCGTGGTCGTCAGGGCGCTGACGTTTCGGGCGCAGCTTGGACAGGCGCGATTGTGAAGCCGAGCTTGAGCAGGTCGACCAAGTCGGCGCGCTCGACGGAGATGATCTGACCGGGTTGGAGGTTGTAGTAGGCGCGGCCGGAGCCGGCCCAATGCAGCGTGCCGGACGCGCCGGCCGGAACAGTCATGTTCATGATGGAAGCTCTCTGTGATGGGATGCGAGATCACGCCGGTTGCCGATCGTGCCGTGGGGACGTTCTTCGCAACGATAGATGCGGCCACTCGAAGATCTCCGGGTTCGTTTATTAGTCGGACGTGCTTGGTGCCGCTCCTACGCTTCGCACCGATCACCATAGGCAGTTATTCAGAGAAGAGGCTTCCGACTTGACTCGTTCGCGCGTGTTGACACACGCGTGAATGGCCGCCATAATTTATGGAACCGTTATTAAATATAAGAGGCGGTTATGGACTTTAAGTGCTTTCGATTTTCTGCATTGGCACTGTCGCTTGGTGCATTTTTGGCGTTATCGAATTCCACAATGGCGGCAGAAAAACCTTGCGCCCTACTAACAGCGAAAGATTTTAACGGCGACGAGACTATGATCCGTGAAGTTTGCAAAAGACAAGCCCTGCAAGGATCGTCGTCAGCTCAATCAATTCTGGGCAGTTCCTACCAAGTACCGTTCCTTGGTCCAAGGGATGACAAAGAGGCATTTAAGTGGTGCAGTATGGCCGATGCGCACGGAGAAAAAGGAAATCTCGGTTGTATGTTCACCGCCTACTACGAGGGACGCGGAACTTCGCAAGACCTCACCGAAGCCTACAAGTATCTCATTTTGGCAATCGAGAATGATTGCGTCTCTTGCGCTCCGGATACAATTGGGGCGATTACACTGAACGGGCACTTGAAAATTCGCAGTCACTTGGATTCAACCCTACCAAACTCGGTCATATTGGAAGCAAAGCGGCGTGCGGCGAAGTGGAATGAGCTGCACGGTTACAAAAATTAGCCAGCTCATCTCGACAAGAGAGGTTAAGCCGCCGGCCCGCGCAGGACTCTATGAGGCTTCGGCTATCTGTACGATAGCCGGCGCAGACGTCGTCTAGCGACGTTGCGGGCTTCCCCGCCTATCCTGCCTATGCGGTCAAGTCGCCTTGACAATACGGTGGACCCTATGTAGATTATCCAACTATGGCTACAGAACCGCGATTGACAAGCAACGTCCTGAAGGTGCTGGGGGCCCTCGTCTCAGAGGGGGAGCTGTCGGGGTCGGAGATCGCCAAGTCGACCAACCTGGCCTCAGGCACATTATACCCTTTGCTGTTGCGTCTAGAAGACGCAGGTTGGCTGGACAGCCGATGGGAAGCTGGCGAACCATCCGACCTCGGCCGTCCCCGACGAAGGTATTATCGAGTAACAGGAAAGGGCCAAAAAGCGATCTCGGATGTCGTGCGAAACCTTGTACCTGCAATGGGAAAGCTGACATGGGCGTGATGGTCGACTTCGCTTGTGGACTGGCTGCTTTCGCATTGGCCATCTTAGTTGGGACACTCTCCAAGCTACTCGCTGATGACGCCAAGGCATGGACCCCTCACGTTACGAAGGCGATCATTGCCAGTGCTGTCAAAATGCTCCCGGAGAGGCATCGAGAGAGATTCTCTGAGGAGTGGACCAGTCATATCAACGACGTGCCAGGCGATCTCTCCAAGATTGTCTGTGCTCTTGGCTATGTGTCAGCAGCCCGCAAAATCAGCTCCGCCCCTCTTCCATTTGGACGTCGAGCGTATTTGGCAGTCCTCGGCATGTTTTTCATTCTGCTTTACTTGCCGCTCTTGGTCGGCCTTCTTGCGGGCGTAGCATTGGACACTCGCACTTGGCCGATTATCAAGCAGGAACGAGTTGGACTTCACGGCAAGCGCTTCGCGACGTACCGATTTCGTGCTTCCGAATCTGCATTCGGCCAATTTATACGAAGATGTAGTTTCGATATCATGCCCTGTCTGTTCAACATCTTGCGGGGCGACATCAGCTTGTTCGGTCCAACTGCCTTGCCTCCTCAACTGATTGAGAGGGGCGTTCTTGTAGATTTGAGCAAACTACCTGGGCTGGTGGCGCCCTCTCAAGAGTACCTCAGCGAAGAGTGGTCCGCGCGGACCGAGATTGCGATGATCTCAAGTTTCTGGCTTACCGTGTTCAAGGCCTTTGACCTTGCCCCCAAGTTTTATCCAGATCTGAGTTCGTTC
>NZ_JABFDP010000090.1:0-545 GCF_013179005.1 Bradyrhizobium denitrificans
ACACCTGTCAGCCATGTCCCCGGGCTGAACACTGCGCTCGCGATGACGGAGTTTGCGGGGGACGGTGGTGCCCACCCCAACCGTCATTGCGAGCGCAGCGAAGCAATCCAGGACTGTCTGAACAGGAGACGGTCCGTTTTGCAGTCAAGGTCAGTTCAGCGTTTCGTAGAGATCGAGCCATTGCGGATTGAGCGCTTCGACCAGCAATAACTTCTTCTTGCGGCTGCCGGACTTGATCTGCTTCTCGCGTTCGATGGCAGCCATCATCGTTTCGTGCGGCTCGTACCACACCAATACCTTGCAGCCATAGGTTTTGGTAAAGCCGGCAATGAGGCCTTCACGATGCTGGTAGGCCCGTTTCGGAAGATCGCTCGTCACGCCTACGTAGAGCGTTCCGTTCCGGCCGCTTGCCATGATGTACACGTAGGGATGTTTCATCGGCACACCCAACATCAAGCGGGGCGGCAGAGTATCACCTGGAGTCTTTTCTGGAGCCCCTGGATCGCTTCGCTGCTGTTCAGCCCGGGGACATGGCTGACAGGTGT
>NZ_JABFDP010000091.1:0-472 GCF_013179005.1 Bradyrhizobium denitrificans
CCGAGAAGCTCCAGGCGAAGATGAAGGATGTTGCCGACAGATTGACGACCCGCGTCGACAACCTCGCCAAGGCGGCCGAGGATCAGTATCAGCAGACCTCGCGCATGCTGGTGACGATGGCCGCGCTCGGCATCGTGCTCGGTCTGTCGCTGGGCTTTGTGATCGGGCAGTTCGGCATTGCCAAGCCGATGCGGGCGCTGGTCGCGGTGCTGCAGCGGATGGCCAAGGGCGAGGAGGTCGCGATCTCGGGCGAAGGCCGCGGTGACGAGATCGGCGAGACCGCCCAGGCCGTCAACGAGATCAAGATCATGCTGGCCGAGAAGGCCCGCCAGGAGGCGGAGGCCAAGGTCGCCATGGACAAGATGATGGCGGAGAAGCGCCGTGCCGACATGCACCAGATGGCCGACAATTTCGAGCAGGCCGTGGGGCAGATCGTCGAGACCGTGTCCCATGCCTCGACCGAGCTCGAAGC
>NZ_JABFDP010000092.1:0-455 GCF_013179005.1 Bradyrhizobium denitrificans
ACTCTAGCCAAAAATGGTCCAGTTTTCCGGCCTCAGATCAGACGAAGGACGGACAGATGAAGCGGAAGCGGTTCACGGAAGAGCAGATCATCGCGGTTTTGAAGGAGCACGAGGCCGGCGCGAAGACCGCCGATCTGGCTCGCAAGCACGGGATCTCGGAGGCGACGTTTTAGAGTTGGAAGGTCAAGTTCGGCGGCATGGAAGTGTCGGAGGCGAAGCGGCTCGCGTGAGCACCTTTCGATGGTTAGCAGTGCTACAACGCTGACAGTGGAGCCCAGCGGCGCTGGTAGGCCGCACGGACTTAAAGTCGCCGCTCCCCCGCGGGAAGGCGGTACAAGTTGGGAGCACTACACAGGCGGAACAAGTGCGGCGGCAGCATTGACGTTGCGACTCGCTCACCGCATTCATGACGCGCTAGCAGGCCGTTGAAGAAGTCTGCTTTCGGTCGGATTTGA
>NZ_JABFDP010000093.1:0-449 GCF_013179005.1 Bradyrhizobium denitrificans
CTCGCCGGCGCGCGCCGCCTCGATGGTGGCGTTGAGCGCCAGCAAATTGGTCTGGCCCGCAATGGTGTTGATCAGTTCGACGACGTCGCCGATCCGGGTCGCGGCCTTGGACAACTCGCCGACACGCTCATTGGTCCGGCGCGCCTGGTCGACGGCGTCGCTGGCCATGCGGGCGGATTCCTGCACCTGGCGGCTGATCTCGTTGACCGAGGACGACATTTCCTCGNGTCGCTGGCCATGCGGGCGGATTCCTGCACCTGGCGGCTGATCTCGTTGACCGAGGACGACATTTCCTCGGTCGCCGACGCCACCGACTGCACATTGGTCGAGGCCTCGTGCGAGGCCGACGCCACAGTGGTCGCCAGCGTCTGCGAGCGTGCGGCGGTCGAACTCAGCGAGGTGGCCGACGCTTCGAGCTCGGTCGAGGCATGGGACACGGTCTCGACGAT
>NZ_JABFDP010000094.1:0-442 GCF_013179005.1 Bradyrhizobium denitrificans
CAGGCCGTTGAAGAAGTCTGCTTTCGGTCGGATTTGAGTGTCCGGGTCGGCTGGTAAGCGCCGAGTGTCGGCTTTGTGCGGCGCTTGGGCCCTGAGCCGAGGTGCCTCATGCGGTTGCCCCCAACAGTCTTGGCAGGCGGATCAGATTGTAGGCCGCCAGCGCCAGCTTGAAGGCGGCATCGACGCGGGCGCGGCCTCGGAACTTGACCTTGGCAAGGCCGGCCGAGGCCTTGATCCAGCCGAACACCTCCTCGATGCGCTTGCGGCAGCGTTGGCTGACCGCGTAGCCGGCGTGACGCAGCGTTCTCCGGTCGATCGCGGTCTTGCGTGGCTTGCCGGTCTTGCTCAAATGCCCGTCGATGGCGATGTGCGGCGTCACCGAACGGCTTCTCAGCTCTCCGACAAAGTCGGTGACGTCGTAAGCCTTGTCGGCCCCCAGCGT
>NZ_JABFDP010000095.1:0-430 GCF_013179005.1 Bradyrhizobium denitrificans
ACGCCATTGGCCGTTCTCGTGGAGGACTGAGCACCAAGATCAATGCGGTCGTCGACGAGAACGGACTGCCGGTCCGGCTGATGCTAACCCCGGGGCAGGCCCACGATCTGCGTGCCGCGCCATTTCTGCTCCAAGGGCTCAAATGCCGTGATGTTGTGGCCGACCGTGGTTACGACGCCGATGCCCTCCTGCACATGATCAGAGCCCGCGGAGCTAGGGCTCATATTCCTTCCACCAGCCAGCGAGTGGTCCAACGCTCCGTCAGCCGCCGCATCTACCGCAAGCGCAATCTTGTTGAGCGCTTCTTCTGCAAGCTCAAGCATTTCAGGCGCATCGCGACCCGCTTCGACAAGCTCGCTCGCAACTTTCTCGCGGCAGTCGCACTCGGCTCAACCCGCCTCTGGACCAGGGTTTATGAGTCCACGCCCTA
>NZ_JABFDP010000096.1:0-423 GCF_013179005.1 Bradyrhizobium denitrificans
GGCGGTGTGCCGAGTATGAACGACAGCTTGGAGGTGGAAGTCCTCTATCCAGCCTGATGACGGCGAAGGATTAGCGAAGCGCAAGGGCGTCATCGCGAGGTGGGGTCTGAAGACAGCGTGGAGCAAAGCCGCGGCCCGATGAACAAACAGCGGATACGAGGCCTACCCGCCCGGACGAGCGAGCCGCCAACCGCGAAGTCCACGGTCATCAAGGGGCGGGGTGGTAAATCCGACGGGTATGCGGTGAAGGCGGTCGGTCTTACCTCGGGAGATCTGCGTCGTGTCCCAACGGGACTGAGGTCGTCGTAAGGCGGCCGGATCGCGGCGCAGAAGTCAGCAGAGGGCGTAGTAGGCGGTAGCGTGCCGCTAAAGGCCCAAACGATGGAAGGGGTCAGTAGAGCGGTGATCTCGCACGATCCAATG
>NZ_JABFDP010000097.1:0-414 GCF_013179005.1 Bradyrhizobium denitrificans
TAGGTTCTGTACTCATAAATGGATTCCGTTAGCTGACGAACAGTGATTCACTCCCCTTAGGTGATTTGGGGGTAGACATGGCGCGGTTTGACCTGAGCGATCGAGAATGGGCTTTGATCAAGCCCTTGCTGCCGAATAAGCCACGCGGTGTCGGTCGGGTCGACGACCGGCGGGTTCTCAACGGCATCTTCTATGTGCTGCGGACAGGCTCGCCCTGGCGAGATCTTCCGGAACGCTATGGCCCTTACACGACGGTCTATAATCGCTTTAACCGCTGGGCCAAGGCAGGTGTTTGGGTCCAAATTTTCGAGGTGTTGGCAGCACGCTCGCCGCAGTCGATGGCGCTGATCGACAGTTCTATCGTCCGCGCCCATCAGCACGCCGCTGGGGGTAAAAAGGGGGCGAGGATCACGC
>NZ_JABFDP010000098.1:0-392 GCF_013179005.1 Bradyrhizobium denitrificans
CGAACTTTGGACCACCCATAACTAGAGTTTTGCGCCTGTTTCACGGTGGCGGGCTGGATGCGCCAGCGTGGTTTTGCAGCAAAATCGGCGGCTTGTTGCCGATCGCGCCATGGGGGCGTTCTTCGTTATAGTACTTGCGCCAATTCTCTACCTTTTCCTGGGCGTCGGCAAGGCTAAGGAACCAGTGGGCGTTGAGACATTCCTCCCGGAAGCGTCCGTTGAACGCCTCGATGAATGCGTTGTCGGTGGGCTTGCCGGGCCTGGAGAAGTCCAGCGTGACGCCGCGCTGGTAGGCCCAGACGTCGAGATCGCGCGACACGAACTCGGTGCCTTGATCGACACGGATCGTCGCCGGGAATCCCACTTCATTGCAGACTCCTTCCAATATCTCA
>NZ_JABFDP010000099.1:0-361 GCF_013179005.1 Bradyrhizobium denitrificans
GCCAATGCGGCGCTGGCTGACCTTTCAAGGGACTTCGAAGCGCTCTACACCGCGTTCGGCCGGCCGTCGATCGCGCCGGAGAAACTGCTGCGGGCGATGCTGCTGCAGGCGTTTTACGGCATTCGCTCGGAGCGGCAATTGATGGAGCGGCTGGACTTCGACCTGCTGTTCCGCTGGTTTGTCGGCCTGGGCATGGACGACGCGGTATGGGATCATTCGACCTTCTCCAAGAACCGTGACCGGCTGCTCGAGGGCGAGATCGCGGCGAAGTTTCTGACGGCGCTGCTGGCTCGGCCCGAGGTGAAGCGGCTGCTGTCGAGCGACCACTTCTCGGTCGACGGCACGCTGATCGAGGCGAGGG